>QBUN01000402.1 GCA_013180565.1 Candidatus Methanophaga sp. GoMg3.2
CAAACCACGACACCTATAACGCCAGTCTTTTTCTGCGCTATGGAATACCCCTTGTCCACTATTTCCTCAGCTACTGAACCACAGTGTTTTATGTAGCCTTCTACCATCTTCTCCACGCGGCCACGCGGTCCTCTAAGCTTTCCAGACATGGTGATCTCACAGCCAAGTGCTCCTGCACCCATTATACGTTGCAGAGTTGACCGCCCAGCCCTTCTGAAATGCCAACCTCGCTCTATTAGCTTTGCAAGTCTATTAGACATCAATTGCGCACTTAGCTCAGGCGCTGCTATAGGTTGAACATCTATTTGTGGATTATCCAGCTCTTGTTTCTTGGTTATTTCGTCAGTCACCTTTTTTATTCGCTTACCATTCTTCCCTATTATCATTCCCGGCTTCTCAACATGGACCGTTATCTGCGTGCCCATAGGGGTCCTTTTTATATCCATACCCCCATAACCCGCTCTTTCTAACTCTTTCCGGAAATATTCATCCATCCGAACTTTCTTTATCCCTTCCTCCACAAATAACTTCTCTATCACTTTCTTCTACTAACCTCCCACTTCCTTTAGCACTATCTCAACAGTGACTGTCTCAGTATTCTTGGGCGTAGCACGACCAAAAGCACGTGGCATTATTCCATGAATGGTGCGACCCTTCTTCGTGGCCACATGCCATATACGCATTAGATCGAGGTCAAGCCCTTTGTACTCCGCACTGCCCTTTGCATCTCGTAGCAATTTTAATATCGCCGCGGTTGCCCTCACAGGATATCTCCCTGCATACCATTTATTTAGCCCCTTACGATGCCCAACTTTCTTCTTATATCGCTTGAATGGGACTGCCACCTTCATTCCAAGCACATCCTCCAGGTACGTCTCTGCAGCCCCCACTTTCTTACCCTTTATCGCTCTGCACACCTCATGCGCATGCTTAGGCGATATATGGAGTTCATAAGCCATAGCCCTAGCTGTCGTCTCCGGATCAATTACGTTTTCCGTGCAATATTTTACCCGTCCCATTTCACTTATTTCAGCGGCACATACTTTGAAGACTTTGTCGCTCCTACTCCCGCAGCTCCATGTGATACTCTCTTTCGTGTCAATGCAAACTCACCCAAATAGTGCCCTATCATCTCTGGCTTTATCTCCACGTATTCAAAGCCTTTTCCATTGTGTATCCCTATCTTCTTCCCCATCATACTTGGCAAAACGATAGCATCTCTTAGATGTGTCCTTATATCATCTTTCCCGGAACTAACTACCTCCAGCAGTTTCTCTTCTTCAGGTCGCAAAGTCCGCTTTATTTTCCTTCGCTGTTTTGCACATAAAAGTTTAACCAACTCGTCAAGTTTCATCTTCTTTAACTTTGCCATCGTATACCCTCTATATATGAATTCTTCTTCCTTCTTCTTCAATGTTGTTTTAGATTTCTTCTTTGCCATCGGATCACCTCCTTCCGCTTCGTTTTGCCGCTATGTTCCCAACTTTCCTTCCCGGTGGTGCACCCCTGGCGACTGTTTTAGGCTTACCAACGTGCTGATGCGCGCCACCACCAAAAGGATGGTCAACGGGATTCATAGCTACTCCTCGCACTATCGGATATTTTGCTGCTCGTGCCTTCATCTTATGATATTTCTTTCCTGCTTTTACAAAAGGCTTTTCGGTACGTCCACCACCTGCAACTACACCTATAGTTGCAAAACAGTCTGATAATAGCCATTTCTTCTTTCCACTTGGTAATAATACCTGTGATCTTCCTGTCTCATGCTCATGTGATAACAACGTTGCACAATCACCTGAAGACCGTGCGATCTTACCACCGTCATTTGATCTTAATTCTAAATTGCAAATCATGAGTCCTTCTGGGATGTTCCGAAGTGGCATTGTATTGCCTGCTTTTATCTCGGCTGATTCTCCGTAACATACCTCGTCACCTACGCCAAGACCCTCTGGTATAACTATAAAACGCTTAACTCCCCCCCCGTTCTCGTCTTTTGGCTTTATAAGTGCTATAGGGGCACTCCTTGCAGGATCATGCACTATTTCCACGATCCTATATGATACCGTCTCATTCTTCTTCACCCTCACGTGTTCGAGATTAGCTTTATAACGATGTGAAGGTGCCCTAAACGTGGGAGAACCCTTCCCTCTCCGCTGCGCTATTATCCTTTTTCCCATTTTTCTTATTATTATAATATACCCAGTGAAGTACCTACTTCTTTCGCCTTGCCTTCATACTCAAATTCTATTATCGCTTTCTTCTTTCCTTTAGATGATATCAATGTCCTCACGCTTTTCACCTGTGTCTCAAATACTATTTCCACTTCTCGCTTTATCTCTGCCCTATTAGCCCGTAAATCCACAATAAACGGGAGCTTATTCTCCGAATCTATCATCAAAGTTGCTTTTTCACTTGGAAGCACATGTTTTAGCACCATTTCTTATCACTCCATTGCGGCAAGCTTATTTATGGAAGATTCTGTCCAGATGGTCAATCTGCCCGGATGCGTTCCCGGAGCAAACAATTCAGCATTTAGCTTTGACACGTATGATATATCCACACCCGGTAAATTTTCCGCGCCTTTCAATATTCGTCTATCTCTAGATGGATGCTCGGACTCTACTGTTCCTTCATCACCAGAGATGACAATTAAAATGCTCTTTTTGGTCTTATACCTTCTCCCCCGCATCTTCCCTCTACCTGCCCGTATTTTACGGCCTTTTGCACGCAGTAAGTCAGCCCACACGCCTACGGATTTTAAAAATTCCGTTACTTCCGAGGTCTTTTCAAGGCTTGCAAACGAATCCTCCACGACTATCGGCAGTTCTACGTCCGTATTAAACATATGACCACGATCTCTTACGAGTTCAGGATTTATAGCGGCTGCTATAGCAGATCTTATCGCTTTCCGCCGTTCCTTTCTGTTTATTCTCCTCTTCAGGATCTTCTCAACTTTTGGCGGATGTGCCCTTCTACCGCCAACCGCTTGTGGCACCTTTGCCGCTCTCCGCCCATTTTTTATGCGTGGGACTCGGGCAACGGCTCTGCCAGGACCCCAGTTCTCTGCAGATGTTTTTCGCCCTGCTAAAAGGTCTGTACCCTTTGGCTGCAGCCTGTTTGATTGCATTGCCAGCACTGCGTTCTTTATCAAGTCAGGTCTGTATTCTTCCATGAATACCGGTGGAAGTGTTATCTCCCTCACAAAGTTACCTGATAAGTCTACCACTTTCCCCTTTAGTTCTTCTTTCATTTCTCTCGTCTTCTTATCACCCTTGTTGTGACTCCTTGCTTATATATACTATGTCTGGCGCATCCAATTTAGGAGGGGCTCTAATAGCTCGAGAAAGTCGCACCAGTCTCTTTTTAGGTCCTGGAACGCTGCCCTTTAATAGAACATAATCATTTCTCACGATACCATAATTCAGGAAACCCCCTTTTGGCGTTATCTCTTCACCATTTTCGCCTATTTTCACTATCCGCTTGTTATACTCTGTCCGCTGCTGATACCCTGTCTGTCCAAGCTGGGGTACTCGCCACCTCACCCTACGAGGCGTCCAAGCGCCGATAGCACCAACATGACGGCCTTTTCCCGATCTTCGCGCCTTTGCGTTCTGAATGGTAATTCCCCACCTTTTTACGGGCCCCTGTGTACCCTTACCCTTGGTTACTGCAGTGGCATCCACAAAATCACCTTCGTTAAATACATCCTTCGCACTTATATCCTTCCCTAGCATTTCTTTTGCGTATTCGAGGTCTTTCCCTAGCTCGCCGCCCATCTGTGTCTCCATCACTTCCTTCTTCTTCTTCGGCACGCCATTCACTGCTTTGGGCAGTGTGGAAGAAATCATACGCAACTCAAGTCCCGTACTATTACTCTTGATTAGTTCTTCTATTTTACTAAGGTCGTCATATGCCTCCGTTACCGTCTGCTTACCGTAGTGAGTGGTCTTATAAAGTCGGAATCCTTCTACCCGCATAGGCGGCGTCTCTATTACTGTCACGGGAATAGCTATTTCCATCCCCTTTGTCATGCTATGGCTGGCGTTATCGGTCAGAATAATGTGGGTCATCCCGGCTTTATAACCGGCAAAGCCCTGTATATTCCCACCATCGACTATCGTCTCTCTCTTTATCCTACAAATCTCACTTCTTGCTCGCTTCCTTGGTGTAAAGGCAAGCGACCCTCTCCTTGGTCTGTGTCTTTTTGCCATCTTATCTCTGTACTGAAGTTAGTTAAAGTTAGAATGAATATAGGATTATATAAATCACTCTCAGATTTTAAAATGCCGCTCTAACACAATCTTCGGTCTTGCACAATCTCACTTCCGCTCCTACGGAGAGAAGAGGCACGTATCTCATCATTTTACCTGAGTTTGTCAATACGTGCTTATACTGCTCAAATGCAGGTGAGACCACGAAACATGTATCGCAAATTACCTTAACGCCATAATCCTCTATCCGTATCACCAGTTCTTGCATGCGCTGCTTTATCGCTCTCGCGGTAAATATAAAGAAATCTTTTTTCACTTTCCTTCCTTTGCCCTCAACCCGCAGTAGCTTGTGTATCTGCTGGAGTTCAAGAGAAGAGCAATGAGGGCATCCAATCGCGATTACATCGGCTTCCTCTGCTCCTGCATAACATTTAGTCACATCGCCTTCATCTACACCTATTTTTTCAGAGGGTATGTCCCATGCTTCAGGTGTTAGTCCTCTTATATGATACAGTCCTACGGACCCGGTTGCACCTATTGCAGCGGATAAATGCTTCAGTTCGTCTTTACTTGGTATAGATGGAAGTTCTATTAGCGGTATCCTATTGCCTACGAGTTCGCCAATTAAAAATCCGAGTGCGCTATAGTCTGCATCTGCAAGGTCACAACTCGCACAGATGCGTATCTCGGGCGCTCGGTTCTCTGTTTGGTGAAGCCCATAAAAAGGTGTCTTTCCTATAAGTGCAGCGGCAAGAGCTGAAGGTGCACCTTCCATATTCGTTCTGGCACCGAGGACCGAGTTAGCATATAAAACGGCTGATGATTCCGACCATGCGATATGCACACCTTTTTGGGGCGCCCCGCCTTCCAGTAGATAGGGAATACATGTACACTCGGGAGCGATGCCCAGATTTTTATACGCTGTGAATACCGCAGTTTGCTTATCTGCGAACTCTTTTGTGATGTTCATCTCCGACCACAGTTCCCTATCCATGCCCATCGGGTTCAAGGTGCTTTTTACTTTTACCGTGCCTTCGAGACGGTTTATGAATTCAAATGCGTCTCCTATGGTCTTGTACGATACACCAGACATGTGTGCGCTTGCTATTGGGATCAGCTCAGAAGCGTTGTTTATATCTCCGATTGCTACCAGTATCTCCATCGCTTTCTTCTTCGTCCAGCCTTCTTCTCCTTCGTATATCCGCTCTTCCTCTTTTGTCAGGTGCATGTATTTACTATCTGCTTTAGATGCTCCTCCCTATAAAAATAAATTATTGACACAGATTAACGCAGATTAACGCAGAAGAAATTAAATCAGTGTAAATCCGTGTAAATCTGCGTCCTAAATTAAATTTATAGGTAGAAGTTATACGTTATTATACAATCAAAAAGATGAAGACCGTGACAAAAGGCAAAGTGATTGTAATAGCAGCGATTATGTTCGTTTTTGTCTTTGCAGCGCCGATGAGTTATGCTGCGAGTAGGGGCGATAATTATAACCATATAGTTGTACAACAAACACCACAAAAAGTGTTAATCAAACAGAATTTAGAATTCGAGGGGTTCTCCGTACTGCCAGTAGTATACCGGTTAGTAGGTGGCGATATAGTGAATACATATTCAGCAGACGGCAATAACCGTATTTACAACGTTAATTGGCCAATGTCCGGCGCATATTATGTGAACTATAACTCAACGGCAAAGAATGCAGATGCTCAGCTTTCTCTCGAGACTGTGAATATACCATTAGAGCTTAAAGTAGGCACAACAGCGGTATCGTTTATCGCTGTGGGAACAGAGCTTAGAGTGGATACCGCGGGAATAAACCTGTTCGATGAGGACATAGTTGATCTCATCATAAAGGGTCCAGATGGCCAAATAAAATATGATATGGAGAACGATCAACAATTTACAGATATAGCAGTGTCAGAATTGAAGAAATATGGCACTGACGGTCTCAAAACCACCGGATGGAAGATAGGCGGTTACACGTTCCAGGTAAAGACCGAATCAGCGCATGCATGTGGCTTGGATGCGGTGAGTGAAAAAAAAGAGGTTAAAAGAGGTGGATCATATTATGAACCTTCCCCTACACCATCACCCAAAAAAGAAAATGAGATTGCGGTTCCTCATTTAACACCGACTGCCACACCCATACCAACAGTCACCCCTACAGTTACACATATCCTGACGCCGATACCATCATCAACGCCTGAACCATCACCTACGCCATCTCCGGCAGTTTCACCAACACCATTAATACCAGGCTCCGAATTTTTGTCCGCTATAATCGGTATAATAATCGCAGTATGCCTCTTCTGGTATAGGAAATGAGTCATAATGAGTGAATGCCGATGCGAAAATCGCTCTGGCAACAAAAAAGTTTATTGAAATCACTTCCTTTTTTGATTCCAAAGGTGTCAAATATGTCAACTAGGTCTGAGGACGTTGGTTTGACCTATAGTGCAGTAATGGAAGAGATAATAGTGGGCGGTGCACATCAGAAATTCTCCTGCGATACCTGCCACCACTCCCCTATTACTAACTTTGAGTTTCACGTTGAATGTATGGATTGTCATGGCGATACCGGCAATGTAGACGGCCACTGGAGTTATTCCGAATGCCAGAATTGCAGTATCTGCCATTTGATCGGTGGTATTAGCACTTATACCGATTTTATATCCGCGGGTGGCTTCGGTATAAATACCACACCATTTGACATAGGTGAGATGGCGGCACATGAAGATTTAATAGGTGCTGCAATGGACAATCCCCAAATGGCGGGTGCGAATGAAGCCTGCGTCACTTGTCGTACAGGGGTCAATGTTACAGATGTCAATCTGAACATTGAAATAGAGAAGGATGAATATATGAGTTTCGATGTAGGTCTGGGTGAAGTCACATTTAACCTTCTTTACCCTCCTGCAAATTTTGCACGCTCCGACAGCCCGTAAGAAAGTGTAGATTCAATGTTTTTTTTAGCCTTTAAACCCTCTTCAATCCGCTTTCTAAGCGCAGAAACGCTCATTTCCACCACCTTTTTCTTTTTTTTGCTCGATTCTTCCCTTATCGTAACACTCAACGTCTTATTCTCCACTTCCTTATCACCTACCACCGCAACATAGGGTATCCATTCACGACCCGCATCCCTTATCTTCTTCGACACTGTCTCTTCCCGGTCGTCCACATCCACCCTTATCCCGTTCAGTACTGGCAGAATACTATCTATGTATTCCAGGTGCCTTTCTGCTACAGGAAGTATTCTCAATTGTGTAGGCGAGAGCCAAAGAGGCAGCATAGGCAGAACTCCGCCTTCTTTATCCAAATATGCCTTCTCTAATAACGCATATATACATCGCTCAATTGCTCCGCTTGGAGAACAGTGGAGTATGATAGGTCTCTTTTTCTCGCCATTTGTATCTATATACGTTATATCATACCGTTCTGCATTCTCCACGTCTATCTGGACGGTGGACAGAGCCGATGCTTTTCCTAATGCATCCACAAAGTTAAACTCGAATTTGAGCACGAAATAGAAAAAGCGCTGGTCCCAGCACTCTATCAGTACTGGCTTTCCCGCTATTTGGACTAAATCTTCTATAAAACCCTTATTCGTATTGTAGAACTCCTTTGTGAATCTTATTGCAACTTCATAATCGCTCGTTGAGAATCCTATACCCTCAAGAACTCGGATACAGAACTCGTACTGTTTCTTAAACTCATCCAATGCCTCATTCATGTCTCTGCATAATGTATGCATGTCGGGCATCGTGAATTTTCTCAAGCGCCGAAGGCCAACAAGCTCTCCCCGCTTTTCCTTTCTAAAGGAAGGTGCGAGTTCAAAAATCTTCAACGGTAGATTCTTATACGATATGCTCATATCTTTACACATGAGGAACTGGCCGAAACAAGCCGAAAAGCGTAAGAATAAGTCCGGTTTGCCGCCTTTGCCAACCATCGAATATTGCCTTGCAGGAAACCGCTCGAGGTAATCTTTCAGCGCTGGATGCCTCGTACTATACATTATCGGCGTCTCTACTTCAACAGCGCCGTATTCTGACACTGACTTCCTGACATAATCTTCTAATAGCCCTTTTATCAACTTCCCCTTAGGATAAAACCGCATATTCCCGGGGTCCGAAGCGGGTTCGTAATCTGCAATTTCTAACCGCTTCATGAGTTCCACATGCGGTGGTATCTTGTCCACTTCTCTTCTCTTCTCGCTTTCATAGACGAAGAATTTCTTCAAATTCGACACTTCTTCAAATTTAAAATCAGACGTCAAGTTCCCATCCACATCCATAAAGAAGAAATGAGATTCCGCTTTTTCTTCCGCTTCTAACGCCTTTGACTTCTCTTCCTCCACGCCTTCATGAACCTTTATTTTCCGTGATAACTCGGATAACGGGTGCCCTTTACATCGCACTGTGAACGATTTATACCAACCAAATGGTGCTCTCTTTACTTCTACACCCCGTGAAACCAAATCAGCTTCTAGCCCTCGCAATATCTCTATACTCGCATCAGGCGAAGCTAGTTCAGAGCTTAAGTGTGCATAGGGATATAAAACTATTCTTTCCGCATTGACCTTGTTGAAAATAGAAATAGTCTCTTCGGATGCTTTCTCTATGACATAGTTTACATTCTGCTCATCCTCTCGTTCCACCGCAATGAAAGCGACTAATGCTTCTTCTATCCGCTCTTTCTTACTCGATTCTTCTAGCTCTTCGGCAGCCCTCGTCTTTGCCTTCGCTTCGTATTCTATATAATCCGAATGTATGAACAGCAGTTGCAATTTTTTTTACCATTTATGTTAATATCTCATTATCTTAAATGGCATGGAAAGAATCCAAATACAGACGAAGGGGAATAGCGAAGTCATGGACATTACAGGGGAAGTAAAGGGGATAGTTAAAGAAAAAGGTGTTGATTCCGGAATATGTATGATATTTACAAGACATACGACTACGGGAATTACAATAAATGAGAACGAGTCAGGCCTGAAAAGTGACATTTTAACGTTCCTGAACGAGTTAATCCCTAAAGGAGGAGGATACGCGCATGATAGAATTGATAACAATGCACATTCACATCTCAGGTCTGTTGTGCTTGGCTCGAGTGTGGCAATACCAATAGAGGGCGGTGATTTAGCTCTGGGAACATGGCAAAGTATCCTATTCATTGAATGTGACGGCCCAAGAAAGCGAGAAGCATGTGTGAATGTTATTGACGGCTAATTCTTTTGTCCCAGTGTGGTAATGGATATCCTTTGGGCTTGCGGAGCCCAAAATCCGGGTTCGACTCCCGGCTGGGACGTCTATGTGATCTCATAGTTCACCTCAGCGCAACTCCAAACAACCGCGCAAAATTGTTCTCGATCGCCTCTTCCACCGTCTCGACATCGCTCTTTCTCTGCCTTGATATCTCCTCATACACCACTTCCACATTCTGTGGTACATTTCTCTCTTCCTCAACAGGCGAAAGATAAGGTGCATCTGTCTCGGTGAGTAAAAGCGAAAGGGGTATTCTCTTCGCCACTTTCCTCATGCTCTTACTTCTCGCTATTATCGCTGGCAGCGATACGTAATAGCCTTCTTTGCATATCTGCTCTGCAAGTAGCGGTTTACCAGTGAAACAATGAAAAACCGCTTTCTTTATGTCTTCATCCGAAACAATCTTCAAACCTTCTTCTATTGCCTCGCTACCCGTACCACGCAAGTGAAGCACAACCGGTAAATCAAGTTCCTTTGCAAGCTCGAGAAACTCCACAAATATCTCTTTCGTCCTCTTTATCTTCTTCGGGTCTCTTATCCAATGGTAATCAAGCCCGATCTCACCAATACCCACTATTTTTCGCTTGTTCTCGCTTATAAATTCCACGTACCGCTCTATATCCTGGTCCGTATACTCAGATACGTGTATTGGATGAAGCCCGAGAGTGACAAAAATGAAGTGTTCGTGCATTGCCGCAAGTGCTATCGCATGCGTTGAATCTTCTGGCTCTACTCCACTTGTCACTACACATCTTAACACCTTCTCCGCATCCGCTATTACCTGCGCCCTATCGGCGTCGTATTCCTTGAATGTAAGATGACAGTGTATATCAATGATTTCAACCACCTCAAACAAGACTTTCCCCAGCAACCTTTCACCGGAGGGGAGATTTTTATGCTTTGTAAAGCTTTTTGCGAAGCAAAAAAGGTTTTATTTGAACATCATCTCAGATTTTTGCAACTGCATCAAATCTTCTGTACTTAGCTTTTCACCGTCTCTGAACCGCTCATAAATATCTTTAGCCTTCTTCTTCGCTTCTATTCGCCCCCGGAATACCCAATCTTCACTTACTTTCCGCTTCAGACCTGTTATTACGCGGTCAAAGTCTTTTACGTCACGGAGATACCGGATATAAAGCCTGTGCGCTCCATCTGCCCCCTCTTGTGACTCCAAAAAGCGCTGGTGCGCTTCATCTGCTTTTGCCCTTACTCTATCTGCCTCTTTAAAGCATCTCACCATCTTATCACGACATTCATGGGAGTATTTCACGTTTTTTATTACATCTTCGTGATATTCATCGGACTCCTTTCGGTACTTTTGCGCCTTTTTCAGTAATTCCTTCAATTTCTGGTCCTTCTCCAGTTCCTTCTCCATCCCATCAAATTCCCGTTTCAACTCGGTTATCTTCGCCACTAACTTCCGCTCTTTTTCCTTGGTAAGCACCTCTACCTGCTGCCTTAATTCTAATTTGTCTATTCTCTGCCTAAGCAGTTCAAAAGCTTGTATGCTCTGCATATCATTTTTCTTCCGCATCTGCTCTACAGTAGAATAGTGCTGGGACGCTTTTTTATTCAACTCGCTACGTTTCGCCTTTCCGTCCCCTATCAGCTTCTCGTATTCCTCTCGTTGCTTCTTGAACCCCTTTGCCTTCTCGACCGCGCTTTTTATCCGCCCGTTCAACTCGTCCCTTAACTCAGCCCATTTGCTAGCTTTAGAGTTTAACTCGGTCCTTCTCGCTTTATACTCATCCGCCTTTTTCGTTATTTCCGCTCTCCGCTCTTCCAACTCCTCTAGCATTCTCGTTTTATATCTATTACACTATCGTATATAAAAGCTTTCATAGTTATATTGTTGGAAATGCGTATGCATCTCCATCATCTGAGCAATAGTGGATTTGCTGAAAACCTACCCTTAGCGCTAGAACTTCATCCTTTATCCTATTTTCGTCTTCTCCACCTATTACTACCCGCGCTATAAGAGCAGCTATTTCTCTCATCTCCGATCCCTTCATCCCTATCCGCGTAAGTTCTTGCACACCAATTCTGATCCCGGCCGGCTTTTCGGGGTCTTTATCAGAAGGCAGCATGTTTTTATTTATTATTATATTCGCCTTTTCCAATTTTTCCGCAACCGCAGCCCCACCGCCATGGCTGAGAGTGTTTATGGCAATTTGATGCGACTCGGTAAACCCTTTATGCTCGCATAAAACATCAAACCCTTTTTCATATAGGCTCTGTGCTAATACTTTCGCATTTGAAATTATCTGTGTTGCATAGGCCTCACCAAAATACAGCATTTCCGCTAATGAAACTGCCAACCCCGCAACATGATGCAGGTGATGATTGCTCACAGTTCCAGGGAAAACAGCACTATCTATTCTCTCTTTTAAGCTCTCTTTACATAATAACAGCGCACCCTGAGGGCCCGGAAAGGTTTTATGTGTGCTGCTTGCCACAACATCTGCCCCTTCACGCAAGGGATCCTGAAATTTCTTTCCCGCAATAAGCCCTAATACATGCGATCCATCATACACTATATTCGCACCCACTTCATCCGCTGCTCCCCTCGCCTCAGAAATAGGGTGCGGAAAGAGGAATAGACTACCTCCAAAGAGTAATAGCGAAGGCTTATTTAGCCTTATTGCCTTCACCATCTCATCTACATCTATATTCATTTCCCGCGCGTCATATGGGAACGTTTCCAATGTCAAATTCCGCATCGCGGGAATAGAAACTTTCGAATGACTTATATGCCCGCCATTAGGCACGGATAAAGCCATTAATTTTTCGCCCGGAGAAGTAAGAGCAAAAAGAGCGGCCATATTCGCAGTTACGCCCGAAATAGGCTTTACATTTGCATGTTCCGCCACAAAGAGTTCTTTTGCAAACTCTATTGCCTTCGTCTCTATCACATCTATGTATTTACAGCCCTGGTAAAACCTGTTTCCTACTTCCCCTTCTGCATACCTGTGCGACAAATCAGAAGCGAGTAGCATCCTTACCTTATTACTCGTGATATTCTCACTTGCGATCATAGGCAATGCATTTTTATACAGTTCGTGATGTTTCCTTACTGCATCCACAATCTCTTCTATCTCTGCTTCCATCTCAATTCTTCTCTTCATCCCCCTTTCTTGCCTCCACTTTCTATTTTAACTTCTCAATAATAAAGAAAGGACGGCCATCCTTACAGGCGTGCCGTAAAAAGCCTGTCGGAAATATCTCGCATTTTTTGTCTGGTCCACATCCGCATTTATTTCGTCCAATTTGGGGAGTGGATGCATAATTACCACATCTTCATTCTCCGCTATAAGCTCCGTAGTTATCCGGTAGGTGCCCGCCACTTTGTTATACTCCGTAGGGTCAGGAAACCGCTCTCTTTGTATCCTCGTTACATATAACACGTTTACTTCATTTATAAAGTCCGTTATTTTAGTGGATTCGAAGATTTCGGCCCCTGCACTTTCTAAGTCCATTTTTATCTCATCGGGCATCCTCAAAGCATCTGGTGACACAAAAAATAGCTTCGCACCATATAATGATAGGGCATAAGCCAGAGAATGCACCGTTCTACTGTATTTCAGGTCCCCAATCAGGGCAATCTTGAGCTCATCAAGTAAATTCTCCTTCCTTATGGTGTATAAATCGAGCAAAGTCTGCGTAGGATGCTGCCCTGCACCATCACCGGCATTTATTATCGGCACAGAAGAGAAAGAAGCAGCCATTCTCGATGCGCCTTCCTTCGGATGTCGGAGCGCGATTATGTCACAATATCCTGAGACTACCCTTATAGTATCCACTAAATTTTCACCTTTCGCTGCGGAACTCGCTTCGGGCGAGGATAAATTTACCACTTCACCACCTAATCGCTTCATCGCCACTTCAAATGATAGCCGTGTTCGAGTACTTGGCTCATAGAAGAGATTGGCGAGTATTTTACCTTTTAGTAACTCGCTTTCTTGTCCCGCTCCCCGTATGGCATATGACTCTAACTCCTCTGCACGATTTAATATAAAATCTAGTTCGGCCTTCGAGAAATCACGTGTCGAAATGATGTGCTTTTTCGTGAACATTTCTAATATGATGGTATACGTATCTCTATAAAAAATAAAAAATGTGGGAAATGATAGAAATTTAGGAGTAAACTTTCTTAGATCTACTTCTATCTCCCTTTATGCCTTCGTATTCATTGTTATTTCCATCGAAGAGACATTCGCTTTGTCTCCGCCTTCCCCTTGTATTTGTTCCGTCCCTATTTTTATGTCCTTCACTTCCACTCCAGGCATGAACTTGTTCTTTACCACTTCTGCGGTGTCTACAGCCCTAGAAATTGCTCTACCTCGCGCCTTTATCACTACTTCGTCAAAGCCGTTGTTAAACTGCGTCACCACAGCTAAGACATAACTCATCACAGACTTATTCCCGATATATATCACGTTGTCTTCTGGCATTTTTTTGCATCACCACTTTGCACTATAGGTCTAGAGTATATATAAATGTATCACTATAACACTTAGGAAATCAATTTTTACCATATTTCTCTTCGGGGTCGAACACTTTCTTACCCACTATTTCGCCGTTTATCTTGCGGTAAAAGCATGATCGGTATCCCATATGACATGCCCCCCCTATCTGCTTCACCTTCAGTAGCACTGCATCTTCATCACAGTCTATAAAGATGTCCTTTACTATCTGCTCATTACCTGAAATCTCACCCTTCAGCCATAATTTACCTCTACTCCTGCTCCAGTAATGTGCCTTTTTGGTCTCTATGGTTAGCCTCAGCGCTTCATCATCCATGTGTGCAAGCATAAGGACCTCCCCAGTTTCATAATCCTGTACTATCGCGGACTTTAATTCCTTCTCTTTGACCATAATGTTTTATTCCGCTTCATTCTCCTCTTTGCTCAATACTCTCACACTATCCCCTCTGACCGTGACAGGTATCGGAACCATAGCTTCAAATAATTCGATGGTGATTTCTTCATGTGCCTCGTCTACTTTTTTCACTCTTGCTCGTTCGCCTTTAAATGGTCCCGAGACAATTTCTATTATACTACCTTCCAATATCCCCGTTACAGATGGTTTTGGCGTAAGGAAATGCTCAACTTCTTCCAAGCCCATCACTCCTTTGACCAATCCCCTTGCATGTGGAATACTCTGAATTATTTGTTCTAGCGCTTCAGGAAAAGAGGCTTCTACGAGCAGATACCCCTTTAGCTCTTCGGGTACCATTATCGCCCTAATTCCATGATCCTTCACACCTTCTTCGCCTAATGCACCCTCAACCATAGTCGCAACTGCTAGCTCTTGATTTACCGTTGTTTTTACCGCGTATACATTAACCATACTACAAAGCCTCAGGTAATACTGTCATCAGGAGATAGATAAAAAAACCGATGAGTCCAACCAGAGCCATCGCGGCACCAGCGATTTTAGAAATCTTGGAGAATTCGTCTCTTGTTGGCCGTTTTGCCAACTTCAGTATTCTTATGTACACCTGTAACTTCTTCAACATCAGATCTCCGAACTTCAGTTCCATTGTTGTCACCTCTTATTAATTAATGCACGATTTCAATGCCATATCGCTCTTTCTTTGTATCCCGCCTCGCATATATCTGCTCGGACTTCACACCGGTCACAATGAGCAGAGTTCTTAGCACATTCTTCAGCTCGGGACTTACCTGAACACCCCAGATGATTCTTGCATCAGGGCTCATCATTTTAGACACTTCCTGAAGGGCGCTTTCCGCTTCCTCTACGGTCATGTCTTCACCACCTGTTACGTTTACCAGTGCCGATTTGGCATCGGAGACGTCAACATCGAGCAAGGGCGAGCTTAACGCCTTTCTCACTGATTCTATTGCTTTATTCTGTCCGTCTGATTCCCCAAATCCAATCATTGCCATTCCACCATCTTTCATCACCGTTCTCACATCTGCGAAGTCCAGATTTATAAGACCTGGTTTTGTTATCAGTTCTGTTATCCCCTTAACCGCACGCATAAGGACTTCATCGGCAACTCTAAAAGCATCATTTAATGGCAATCTCGGGACTACCTCCAATAACCGGTCATTTGGTATAACAATCAAAGTGTCAGTATTCTCACGCAGTTTTTCCAGTCCTACATCGGTATTTTCCATCCGTACATCCCCTTCTGCCTTAAAAGGGACGGTTACCACACCGATAGTAAGAGCGCCTGCTTCTTGCACCGCTTGTGCAACTACCGGCGCTGACCCTGTTCCTGTGCCTCCGCCTAATCCACAGGTTACAAATACCATGTCCGCATCCTCAACCATCGCCCTTATATCAGAATCATTCTCCTTTGCTGCTTCTTCGCCTAATTTCGGGATACTTCCTGCACCTAGCCCCCTCGTTGTCTTCTTACCTATCAATAGCTTATTATCCACTTTTGAAAACAACAAATGTTGCGCATCTGTGTTCAGTGCGAATAAATCAGCGCCAAAAATACCGTCCACTGTCATCCGCTCTATTGTATTTGTCCCACTTCCACCGCATCCAATCACCTTTATAACGGTCTTTGATTTTTCCAGGATCTTTTCTAATTCAGCATCATTCTCCCTTACAGTTACTTTCTCGCCTTCCGAGACTACCCCTCCACCAACTTGTTTCATCTTCTCTACCTCACCATTAAAAATAATATACCTATGTAATGATAAAAGCACTTAACAGTTATACTTTGTTTTGTTTATGATAAAACTCTTTAATGCGGAGGGAGGGATTTGAACCCTCGAACCCCTACGGGACAGCGACCTCAACGCTGCGCCTTTGTCCTCTTGGCAACCCCCGCAAACTTTCCGTTTTACACTAAAAAGAAAAGCATTATTTATAGTAATATGTTCCTTCCACGATCTTAATAACTTCTTTTAGCGGTATTTTCAGCTCGTTCGCAACCCTTTTCGCATCTTCAAATTCCGCAGCTATGTTTAATAGATCTCCTTTTGCATCCCTGCCTATTTTCACACCCACTTCTTTTTCCACACCTTTTATTCTCACCTTCACCTTCTTCTCTTCTCTATCAGCAATGAACCGGTGTTTTACCTGCATAACCCGAACGCCCAGGGATCCGGTCTCGGCCATTATTCGATAGGCTATTTGTGGGACGTCTTGCGGTGCTGCAATCACCTTGATACTGTGCCCGCTTCTGTTCTTCTTCATCTGTGCAGGTGTGATGGCAACGTCCTTTGCACCCTCCGCCATAAGAACCTCTATTAGATTGCCC
>QBUN01000172.1 GCA_013180565.1 Candidatus Methanophaga sp. GoMg3.2
AAAAAAGAAGATATATGTTCCTTATACTTATTCTGAGAAAAAAGAACAGAAGAGAATAATATTTGAGTGAATAATTGAGATATTCATAATAGTTTGATTAATTAAGTAGGCGATTCAGGTTTAAGCCACTGACCTCCATCTGAAGAAGGAGACATCAGAGAAAAGCTCATTTTTTTAGTTCCCTTTTTCGCCATAGATTGAAAGATCCGGATAATCCTTGCGATGTTCCTCGATGACTTGTTTTGCTGCTTTTTCTTTCGTTTTGCGAGTGACAAAGTGTTTTTTATAGCCGTCTTTATAGTTATTTAGGATTGTATTAAGGCGTTTACCTTCGAGTTTTAATCGAAACCAACCTTCTCTTCCTTCTATACTCTCAATTAACCCAAGAGCTTCACCTTCTCCTAAAAAATGATCGGATATTTCTTTACCAATTGTTTCACAAGCATAATGAGCAAGATTTGTAGGAGACTTACAAAATTGTTCTACGGAATTTATTGAAAACTCCTTAAGAGATGCATCAGCACGCATGTTGTTTCTAATTATTTCTACAACTATTTTACTGCCTATAGCTAGGGGATGAGAGGAAGGATAGAATTTTACTAATACTTCGGATTTTACTTTATATCCACTGCCTAACATTTTGGTCAACTTGTTATCCTTATGTTGACTTTCGTAGGGTTTGTCTCTTGAATTTATTCTCGTGAATAATTGGAGTGTTTGCTCTATAAAAAACATGTTGACCTGCCAAATTAGCAATAAATCATCAGAAGCAACATCAACCTCACCTTCGTATTCCCGCCGTTCAAGCTCTCGAACTATACGCTCCACATTCTCTGAAGGAATGCAAAGAACAAACTCCATAGTTCTAATTTCGTCGCCCAGCGTATTCTCTAAATATGTCCGATTTTCAATCACTTCCCTTTTAGCTTCGTATGCATCATAAATGTATTTCCCACGGCCTGAAGTGGAAGTTTTACATTCTACAAAAATTGCACGTTTTATTTTTTCATTATAAATTAGGACATCAAAGTTTTTCACACCAAGTTCAATAAGAGGCTCCGAGGAAACAAATGCATAAGCGAGCTCAGTGTAACATTTACTCTCCGGTCCAAAAGCCGAGTTACAAATATCAACTAATTTATCATGATACCCAGACCTTTCAAAGTGCTTTTCAAATGCTTCCATTTCACTTTTTTGGATGCTCTCCTCGATATCTTCCAATCGTGCTTGGATGGTTTTGCCAAATCTAGACGCAAGCAGACGCTTTAATTCATCTTCCACGTTAGCTCCTACCCCTTTCAAAATAGCCTCCTAAACTACAAGTTCTGCTATAGGATCAATTGATTGAAGAATGAATTCATAAAACTTCATAAACTCAGAAAAAACCATCTCATCAGCAGGGAACATCCGGATATGATTTTCATCAGCTTTTATACGAAACTGAAAACCCGATTTTGATACCACATCAGAACTTAAAAAAAGCGATCCTTCTTTAGCGATGAAATCTACAATGGTATATTCTTTATTAAGCTTGTTTTTAAATTCTTTCATATCATGGAATTCCATTTTTTCTTGAAGTTGAATTGAAACCGGTGTACTGCTAGGAATGTTAAAACTCCGGCGTGCTGTTTTTACAGGAAGAACTTTAAAGGATGAACCATTGTAAGCATCAATAGTTCTCCTAGATTCGTTTACTGCTTTTTCTAAAATCTCAAATAATATATTAAGATCTCCTACAGCAAAAGTAAAGAGGCCTTCATCATCGACTGTAAATTTTATCGTTTCTGGAATATTCACGACAAATCTACTTGGTAAAACTCCATATTGATACCCCAATTCCTGAAGTGCTTCTCTTCCATCACTTCCCCAATAACTGATTGTTCGTTCATAGTTCGGTCTAATTTGCGATTTAAAACGTGAATTAGGCAATCGGCGAGCAGTAAACGCCGTAATCTCAAGGTTTTCATATTTATCTATTAATTCTTCGGCTATTTCCTTCATGAGGCGGGGTTTAAAAAATAAATAGTAAGTATTTGCATCAGAACCTAGAAATTCTCGAATTTTAGGTATTTCATCTTCCCTCGTCTTCCGATAATTAGTGTAAAAAAGTACTACTCCGGTATCCGTATCATGAGTCACATAGCATTCAAGAGGGTCTCTATCAGAATCAAATTTCATGTGGCGAACTGAGCCCAGATTGCGAACTATCGTGAACCCAAAAGATTGAAGAGCTTTAAAAAAATCAATTTTGTCATACTTAGTAATCCCTACAATAATCGTTAAGTCATGAACGACTTGGGCTGGGTTATAATTCTCAATAAGATATTCCCTGAATTTAGGGGAATCAGAAAATGTGATATCCGGTATTAAAAAGAGTTCAACTTTTTCCATAACATATTCACCAAATCATTTCTTTTATATGTGATATTTTTTACAGAGCAACAATTGCTAGTATTAATTATATTAATATAAACCTTTCATTTCGCAGTCACGGACCCCCGATTTCGCTTCGCTCGAATCTGGGGCATCTAAAGTGTGCCTGATGATAGTTGTCTATATGCATTTTGAGATTTTTTAATTAAACAAAAGGGGCGCAGTAGATGCAATTTCTATTTCTCTCCAGATTTCATTTTTCCCAATTTCTTTTCTATCTTCTCATAGTCGCCCAAATAAGCAGTCATTAAGCTTTTCCAAAGTTTACCATGATTTGGAACATTGAAATGTAACAGTTCATGTACAATTACATAATCGCCAATCTCTTTATCCATATCCAGCAGTTCTTTATTGAAATTCAGATTACCCTCAGTCGAACATGAAGCCCATTTATTTTTCATAGGTCGGATAGCAAGTACTTTTACTTCAATATCCATTTTTTCGGCAAACTCTCTCACTCTTGCCTTGAATTCTAATTTATCGTTCCATTTCATAATCATAAGTTGTAGGCTATGAATAAATAATTGAATAAATCTTCTACAATAGCAGCCGCTTTGTCAATATCCTCTTCTTCGTTAAGCACAGCGAAAGTTGCCCCCCTTCTTAAATCTCGCATTTCCTTTTCGCTTGTCCTCCAATTCGGATTATTCACAAACTCTGCTTTAATCTGCTTTGTAATTTCATCGGCGTTTTTAATATCTTTGTCAAGTAGTGTGCGGTAAATGAAGAACGTTAAACCATCAAACCCTTTTTCTGCCTGTTCTTTTTTCCGTTTTATGTCATCTTCACAAATATTCTTGATTTCTTCTAATGCTTCCTGTGTGCTGATTTGTCTATCTTCATAGTGTTCTTCTACAAGTATGGCTCTTTCCCGCAAACCAATTAAAAATGGATCATCTGAATTTTCCTCTGCAATTTTTTCAATACTCTTTATCAAGTTGATAACTCGTGTATTGTCATTTTCCTGGGTATCTTTGATTTTTTCAATAGTTTTTTCATTAATCTCGAAGAATTCATTTACTTGCTGCAAATTACCCATACCGATTTTTTCTTGAATCAGTTTATTCGTTTTTCTTTGAAATTCTCTGTCAACCTGTACTCTTCTTGTATAAGCATTTCTAACGATTTTATAAATGGCTGAAAGTGTAGCATAATGGTTGAGTTTGGAATAAAGGTAGGACACTCAGCCATACCCTACTCATATTAGATTATATTTAATCATATATAAC
>QBUN01000171.1 GCA_013180565.1 Candidatus Methanophaga sp. GoMg3.2
TCACGCTAATAGAATAGTTCAATGTGCCGCCGGCCTGAACGGGATCGGGATCGTCTGTCTTTTCTACTGATAAAAGCGGTGCAATACCCGCTGGAACCAAAGGATGCATATCGCCACCTACTAAAATATCGCCATTGGAGCTATACGGTAGTAATGTATCTCCAAGCCCATCGCCATTTGTATCTATTCCAGCATAATCGCTCCAATAGTTCCCGCCCAGCCAGGAACCGCCGATTATGTTTGTTCCCGCGGTCTTCGCGATGTTCCAGATGTTGGATCCGTCATCTTGAGCGTTGTTCCGGATGTTGTCGAAGTAGTTGTTATAGATGCGGTTATTGTTGCTTGTGGAGTACAGGTAGATGCCATCGTCGTTGTTTGAAGCGGTATTGCTATGTATCGTGTTGCTGCTTGAAGAAGACAGAAGAATACCGCAGTGGTTGTTGTTCAAAGCAGTATTGCCAGAGATTGTGTTGCTGCTGGAATGAGACAGGCGGATACCATAAACATCGTTGTTCGAGACGGTATTGCTTGTGATCATGTTGTAGCTCGACTCACGCAGGTAGATGCCATAGCAATTGCCCGAAGCGTTGTTATCATAAATGTTGCAGTGATATACATTACTGCCGAGCCATATTCCCGCCTCTCCGCCACCTGTAGCACCTTCAACAGTGAATCCCGATATGCTTACATAATCCGCAGTCACCTCAAAGACATGGTCATTTGAATATAAAGCATTAACAGTGGTAGAAGCAGCACCGTTCTCCGATCGAATGGTTAATTGCGTGTCCACCTCCACGTTCTCGTTGTATTCGCCATCCTTAACGCAAATCGTTTCACCAGAGATTGCATTATCTATTGCAGCTTGTATCGGCGTATCAGTTGGATGAAACACACCACCATTTCGCCACCAGCCAGTTGTAATCACACATATGTCGCCACAGGTGCAGTTGAGCTCTTTTCCATCGCAGGCAACATCCGCACAGCAATTACTCGTGTTTCCGATTCCTGTATCCGTACAATTACTATCATGACATCTCTTCACCGTATTATTCGCTGTACAACCGCAGATAGTACCATTAGCTTTGATACTCGCACTTCCCGTATCTAGCCATTTCGTATCGTTTATGCTGTAATTACAGCTTCCGTCAGAACATTTATAATCGCGGTATTCCTGCTCCTTCTGCTCCTTCTTCTGGCATTCGCTCACGTCTACCCATTGCGTGTTACCTGTATCCACCCAGCTATCGTTATGCCTATTGGAGGAAGTATAGTTGCAGCCTGCCTCATTACCCACGCAATAATAGTCTCTTCCTTCGCAGCCATCGCCATACGGATAGCAACCATCTTGTTCATTGCAATTTCCACAATTTGGGTAAATGCCACAACAGGTATCCGTGCCTTCACATTCTTTTGGGAGTTCCGTTACAGACCATATCCACATCTGCATATCAGAGCCATTTGCATTCGATGCAATTGCTGTGACGTTGTGCTCACCTACCACATCCGCATGCAGCGTGCATTTGGCTTCCAGTACACTCTCGTTCGTCAGCACGAGCATATCATTTAGATACCAGGTCACGTTCACCACCTGATTTACAGTAACGTTAAATGCCCTCCCATTGCCGACCGTGTCGTCAACATACGATAGAGGATCGAAGGAAGTGATTCCTGGTGGTGCGCGAGAAACACAGTTGCAAGTAGAATTGCATATTCTACCATCGCCACAAGATTCCCCGGGCTTCTTTCCATCGCAGGCAACATCCGCACAGCAATTACTCGAGCTTCCGATTCCTGTATCGGTACAATTGCCATCATAACATCTCTTCACTGTATTATTCGCGGTACAACCGCAGATAGTACCATTAGCTTTGATACTCGTATTTCCGGTATCTATCCATTTCGTATCGTTTATGCTGTAATTACAGCTTCCTGCGGAACATTTATAATCGCGATATTCCTGCTCCTTCTGCTCCTTCTGTTTGCATTCGTTCTCGTCTACCCATCGCGTGTTACCGGTATCCACCCAGCTATCGTTATGCCTATTGGAGGAAGTATAGTTGCAACCTGCCCCATTACCCGCGCAATAATAGTCTCTTCCTTCGCAACCATCGCCATACGGATAGCAACCATCTTGTTCAGTGCAATTTCCACAATTTGGATAAATGCCACAACTGGTATCCGTGCCTTCACACTCTTTTGAGTGTTCCGACACAGCCCATATCCACGTCTGCATATCAGAGCCATTGGCATTCGATGCAATTGCTGTGACGTTGTGCTCACCCACCACATCCGCAAGTAACATGCATTTAGCTTCCAGTACACTCTTGTTCGTCAGCACGAGCATATCATTTAGATACCAGTTCACGTTCACCGCTTGATTTACCGTAACGTTAAATGACCTCCCATTGCCGACCGTATCGTCAACATACGATAGAGGAGCGGAGGAAGTGATTCCTGGTGGTGCAAGAGAAACACAGTTGCAAGAGGTATTGCATATTCTACCATCGCCACAAGATTCCCCGGGCTTCTTTCCATCGCAGGCAACATCCGCACAGCAATTACTCGAGCTTCCGATTCCTGTATCCGTACAATTACCATCATAACATCTCTTCACTGTATTATTCGATGTACAACCGCAGATAGTACCCTTAGCGTTGATACTCGTACTTCCGGTATCTATCCATTTCGTATCGTTTATACTGTAATTGCAGCTTCCTGCGGAACATTCATAATCGCGGTATTCCTGCTCCTTCTGCTCCTTCTGTTTGCATTTGTTCACATCTATCCATCGTGTGTTACCGGTATCCACCCAGCTATCGGTATGCCTATTGGAGGAAGTATAGTTGCAGCCGGTCCCATTACCCGCGCAATAATAGTCTCTTCCTTCGCAACCATCGCCATACGGATAGCAACCATCTTGTTCATTGTAAAGCGGATCCACCTCAGAGTTATTCTTTTTGATTATGTTTCCGACCACACTAAGGTGCCCAAAGGTGTAAACAGTATTAGTCGGAAGAAGATTGTGTATAGGGGAATAAGAAAGAGGTGCTCGCTCTGACATAGGCGGCCCGTCCGCCACTGCTGTCCCTAAAAGCACTACCGCTACTATCAGACCTGCTACCAGTACAAATCCTGCCAACCACAGTTTAATAACCCTTTCTCTCTTCATTTTTTATTAACCGACCTCCTGCGCCTACATTGGCGATTGCCGCAAACAAGAACAAAGATACAATTATAAAAACTATCAAAATATCTCTTCTTTTTATTTTGTCTTTTATCGCAGCCCTTTACCATGTCTATTAGCTGGGTCGGCATATAAGCTTTTCGATATATGTACGTTTTTTTTGCTATTTGCGACATAAATGCACATCTTAAAACCTGTTAGTTACTTCCCCTCTTTCTTAGACGCCAGCTATGAAAGCGTGGACAGAGGAAACTGGACTTTTGAGTCTACCCACGGCACAACAGCAAGTGTATGGATAGCCGAAGGCACTACCCTTTATCCAGGAGCCTATTGTACCTACACCCCTCATTATGGATGGCTCAACAATAACAACGAATCGTTAATCCTAAGGGGCCACCGGAAAATAAATTCTAATTTTTAGTTTTTTGTGGTTTGATAGTGTAGTTTCCGTTTTCAACT
>QBUN01000170.1 GCA_013180565.1 Candidatus Methanophaga sp. GoMg3.2
GCGATCCCTATTTGTGCTTCTCCGGCACCGATAGACATAGAAATGCCCTTTATATCCTCGCTGCTGCTCCAATCATGATGATATCCCCTATACAAACCCCTTCCCAGTTCTCTACCATTAAAGTATATGACATCGTCTTCCGAATCATCTGCCCAGGGAGAGACAACACAAAGTACTGCTTCTTCTATCGCCAAATCCAAATGCTCACCCCGGAACTCAGCTTCGTTACGACATTCATCTAACTCAAGAAAACCGCCGTCGCCCCTCCTTCCGCCAATGAGGACGTCTGCACCCTCATTTATCCAATATTCTCTTTCTGGTGCTGAGGTATCCTCATAAACCACGAGAATAGCTGGTGGTGCAAACGAAAACTCATTTGCGAAGTCATCGTCACTTCCGTCATTCTGGTTCGTCACACTCACTACATAAGTTCCGCTTTCTTCCACATAATCCGTAATGTCGTATGCGTATGTTCCCCAAGCATAATTCCAATAGGTGCGATATGGTGCAGGCAAATTACCTTTTATGTCGTTATAGCTCTTGTCCATGCTCAGGTCCTCTGAGTTACCCGAAGGTGTCTCCAGGGTAACACCGATCTTCGGCGCTTTTGGCTCTCCAGCCCCACTTGGCTTCGACCAGGTGTAGTAAATATACAACCTTGCCAGCTTTGTGCCATCTTCAATCTCTAAATCATAATTGATGCTATATGATGTACCATATTTTGTGCCATCATCACCACTATCGCCACTTCGGTATTGTCCATCTCCCGTGGTGTATAATATTCCACCTTTTACCGTGTCGTGTTCATAATGCTCTAAGGGTGCATCAGCCATATAGCCGTTCCAGGCCACTTCCTGCTTCGTTTCATTTTCCGCTATTTCTTTACCGTCTTCGACAACCACTGCTTTTAGGGTACCGTCCCAATTGGTATCAGTATAAGAGAGTATCGCTCCTTCCGCACTATCCTCCCAACTCAAAGGGTCTTCGCCTTCCGGTTCCCATTCAAATGTCACATCAATAGCGTCACCCGCTGACAACCCTTCCACTGGTTTGCTTCCTATTGGCTCGTCATCCGCGTATAGCGTCACCTCAAAGCTTTCAGCAGTTGCATTTCTGTTATTCTCCACCGTAACTCCTACATAATTCTTAAGATTGAACCAAGGGCTACCTTTAGCTATATCATAATCCTCCGACCACTCATAATGATATGGTTTAATCGCAGTAATCGCAAGGTCTGACTCTTCAGCCTGTGCTAAAGCAGGCATGCATAAGCACAAAAGCAAGCCCGATGATATAATTGCAACTCCTGTTATCAGTGCTATTCTTTTCATCTGTTTATCACTCAGCCTTTATAACTTATCATCAAAAAGGCATTGCTCGGCATCATGCAGTCGCCATCATCACCCTGAGTAACCACGTTATCACTTGCATTGAGATAGCTCGTCACATCGGTTACGTTCACACCTACCTGAGCATCGGCAGCTCCTACGTTCATCGTTATCCCGTTTACTGTTCTGTTGCACGAACTGGCATATCCACAGTACACACATCTTCCTAACTCGACACCATTGAAATATAGATAGTTTGTCATTCCAGGCTCCCAGCTAAGTCCCGCCCAGGGAGAAACGACGCCAAGAGTTGCATTCGCTACTTCGCTCATGTTTATAGTGCCAGAGAAAGAAGCGTTATTAAGGCAGTCGGCTAAGGAAAGGAAACCTACATCGTTCCTTCTTCCACCTATAAGGATGTCGGCACCTTCATTTAGCCAGTACTCCCGTTCCGGCGTAGTTGCATTCTCATAGAGGAGAAGAATAGCTGGAGCTGCAAAGGCATACTTCGCTGCAAAATCATGATCACTCCCATTATTCAGGTTTGTTATTTCCGCCACGTAAGTTCCGCTTTCAGCTACATAACCTGCTATATTGTATGCGTAAGTCCCCCATACATACTTATAGGGGGTGACTTCCCCTGCGATATCGTTATAGCTCCGTTCCAGCTTCAGTTCATGAACGGTACCTGAGGGCGTATTTAGCGTAACGCCTATCTTTGGTGCTTTATATTTCGGCTGTGACCATGTATAATAGACGTATAATCGCGCGAGCTTTACGCTTCCCGGAACCTCTAAATCGTAACTCACGTTAGTATATCTGCCATATTCTGTGCAATCCAGACCATGATATTGACCATCGCCAGTCGTATAGATCATACCGCCTTTTATCTTGCCATGAACATAATTCAGCAGAGGCGCATCGCTTGCAAACCCGTTCCAAACTACTTCCTGGTCTTCTATAAATATGTTGTTCCCCTCATTACTTTCTGCAACCTCATTGTCTCCGTCAACCACTGCTTTTAGCTTGTAAACCGTGCTGGTATCGGTATAAGAGCATACAGCACCTTCTGCAGTGTCAGTCCAACTTAAAGGGTCTACTCCTTCTGGCACCCATTCGATTTTCACGTCTTTACTTCCGCCTGTTGACAATCCCTCCACTGTTTCGCTCCCTATTAGCTCGCCATCGGCATATAGAGTCACAGCAAAGTTGTCGACAACTTCTGTGCCAAAATTCTTTACGGTAATATTCACATAGTTCATAAGATTGAACCAGGGCTCACCTTTAGGAATACCCTGTTCCTCGGACCAAGCGTAATGATAAGGCGTAATCGCAGTAATTGTAAGGTCAGACTTTGTCACTGCGCATCTTTCCAGTACCAATATCGCGTTAGTAATGCTAACGTAATTGTCATCACAATCATCATCAAGTCGAGTGTACCAGGCATTGTTCCCAGACGAATTCACATAATCTGTTACATCCCACGTGTTCAACTCAAACGTGTTGCTATCTACCATGCTTGTGTTAAGTTCATGTCCGTTAAACTCCAAGCACTTATCGCAACACCCTTTTACACAGGTATCAGAATCTTCGTAGGCTGTTAAATGCACCACCGTGAGATTCGCTAATGTTACATTGCCAGTGTCCACAGCGCCATCAAAGGTTGTTGTCCCAGAATCGTACGCAGAATGGTATTCACCGCCCTTCCATGTACCATAATGAAGACCGTCAGTTCCGTCATTTATCCAGTATTGAACATCTTTTGGGTTGTCCCCGCCTTCATATACCACAACTAAAACAAGCCCGTAGACCCGGCCATCAAAGCCGCCCACAGTTGCATTCATCTTAGTCGTAGTTGCTGTATTTACTGTTCCTGCCTTAACTAATTCTGTTACATTATACCACATCCAGTGTTTTCCACAGCCACTACACCAGACATTAGAATTGTTATCCTTTTTACCCTGAAGGTGTATTAGTCCAAGGTTATTACGATCATAAACGCCATTAAACGTAACGTTTACCCAGCCTTCATGAGTTTCCGTGCCGGCCCATATACCAGTATACAAACGAGCCCATTTAACTGTGCCTTTAGGCACCTCAAAATTGCCGGTGAGTGTTGTTGTTCCATTCCAGGGCTCATAGCCAATGAACACACCACCGTTTACTGTGCCATTCGTTCCTGTTTCCACGGGCCATCCTGCGAAGTTGTAATCTGCTAAAGCAGGCGTGCATAAAAACAAACATGCAAAGATAACAAATGTACCAAGAGTTCCAACACATATCTTTTTCATTTCTTTGTCCTTCCTGTAAC
>QBUN01000169.1 GCA_013180565.1 Candidatus Methanophaga sp. GoMg3.2
TGCTCATATAATAAGTGGCGTAATTAAACTTACCCACACAATCTTATGGAGAACCAGAAAAGTGATGGAATTCTTTTATTTGCAAGGCGCTATACGCTATTGCAAAAGAGATACGCAAGTTATTTATAGGATATCATCTATTTAAAAGTCAGGGGGATAAAAATGATTGAAGAGGTTCATTTAAAGGGAGGTATATACGAACCAAGTTTGGATATACCAAAGTTATCTGCAAGCTTAAAGGAGTAATACTATTATGGGACAAAATGAGAAATTGAAGCTTTTTATTAGTTACTCTCATCTTGATAATGATGAAGATAAAGAAGCTCATGTCACCAATTTCAGAAAACATATTACGCCATTAAAAACCGATGATTTAATAGAGGATTGGTATGATCGTAAGATACTATCAGGTCAAGAATTCCAAGAAAATATAGATAACAATTTAGAAGATGCTAATATTATTTGTTTGTTTATCTCTGCAAATTTTCTTTCAGCGGAAGCCTGTATGCAAGAAAAAAAGAGAGCAATAGAATTAAAGAAAAAGAAAGGAGTTGTAGTAATTCCAATTATTTTGTCTCTATGTGGATGGAAAGATGATAAAGACATAAAAAAACTATTGGCTCTACCTACTGATGGAAAGCCGATTACAGAATTCACCAACCCTGACAAAGCATGGAATGATGTGTACGAAGGACTTAAAAAAATTATAGTACAGGAGATTAAAATTAAGCAATTAAGAATTACTAATGACTTTTCAAATTTCTTACAAGATGCAGAACTCTTAACGAAAGCTCATTCTCAAAAAGAAGAGGTTTTCTTTGATGACATATTTATTTATCCAGAATTAACAAAATATGAGGTTATTGGAGAATTAGAGAAAAAAATTAGCTCAGAGGATTTTATTAAAGATATTATTAATTATAGTAAAATCCTTATAGCAGGAGAAAATCAATCAGGAAAAACAACTTTGTGCAAAAAGATATTTATCGAATTGAGAGAGAATAACTTTGTCCCTATTTATGTCTCTGATAAGAATAATCAATATCAAGGAAAAATAGATAATAAGATATCAAAGGCATATAAAAAACAATATGAGGGAATTGAAATTGATAAAATTGATAAAAAGAGAATAGTTCCTATCATAGATGATTTTCACCTTGCCAAAAATAAAGAAAAACATATACATGATCTATCTAAATATGATCATCTGATTATCACCGTTGATGATATTTTTAGTTTGAATATCAAAGATGAAACTCTCATCAGTTCCTTCACTAGCTTTAAATTAAATGAATTCACCCCCTCATTAAGACATGAACTAATAAAAAAGTGGTCATATTTATCAGACAAAAAAGATAGTATTATACAGGATGCAAGCGATGTAAATGAGAATTATAAAAAAATTGATCAAAGAATAGAATTCGTTGATACTGCTTTGGGCAAAGCTCTTGGTAAAGGAATTATGCCAGCATATCCTTTTTTTATTTTATCCGTTATTGCTACATATGAGACATTTAGAATGCCTCTTGATCAAGAAATCACCTCTCAGGGATATTGTTATCAGGCACTTATTTACCTGTATTTGAGAAAACAAGGGGTCAAAAACGATGAAATAGATACCTATGTAAATTTTTTAGCTGAGTTTGCTTTTCATCTCTTCAAAGAAAATAAAAACGAGCTTTCAAATAGTAAATTTGAATTCTTTATGAAATCCTATTTGGAGAAATTTAATTTTCCAATAAAACAAGAAATCCTATTAAGAAACATACGACGGGCACAAATAAGTTCAAGCGATAATTTTAATAATCACTCTTTTCGCTATCCCTATATTTATTATTTTTTCGTTGCAAAATATCTCGCTGAACATAGGAAAGATAATAAAAAAATAATTAGCTCCATCATCGAAAATCTTCATAAGGACGCAAATGCTTATATTGCAATTTTTATAGCTCACCACTCTAAAAATATTGAGTTCTTAGACGAGATCATTTCTAACGTTAGGTGCTTCTTTGATAAATATAAACCTGCAACTTTGACAAAAGTGGAACTGAATTTTTTTGATGAACAGGCTGATATTATAGTTAAAGCAGTTTTGCCGCCCTCAACTACAACACCAGAAAAAGAAAGAGCAGAAATACTGAAAATGCAAGACAGGAGAGAAGAAATTAATGAACAGCAAGAAAGTGGTGAAGAAGAAAATGATGACGATTTATCAATAGAATTAAGAAGAAGCATTAAGACAGTTGAAGTATTGGGAAGTATCATAAAAAACCGTGCTGGCTCATTAGAAAAAAATAAACTTGAAGAAATTTTCGAAGAGGCAATGAAAGTTCATTTTAGAATTTTAACACTACTTTTTGAATTAATAAGAGATGAGGAAATACAGAAAGAGATTGGTGATTTCATTTCAAAAAGGTTAAGTATTGAAGAGAAAACAAAGCATCTAAGCCATGAACAAATGGAAAAAATGTCCAAAAAAATATTCTGGAATATAAATTTCTTTACGATATATGGTTTTGTTGTTAAGATAATACACTCATTAGGTTCAGATAAGTTAGAGGCAATAGCTGAAAAAGTTTGTGATAATGAAAAAACTCCATCTTCTTTTTTAGTAACACATGGCATATTCATGTGGTATGATAAAAATCTACAGATTGACAATATTACAAAAAGAATTGCAGAGAGAGATTTCTCAAAAATAGCCGAAGCGATAATAAAATTTATGATTGTTAATCATGTTCGTACACACCAAACAAGTTACAGGGATAGGCAAAGAATAGAAAGCAAATTAAGAATTCCCAAACGGAAGTTACTAAAGAGTCATGAAGGGGATTAACAGATAAAAAAAAGCCAGCAGATAACACAGCATATACGGCTCACTACGTTCGCCCAATTATTTATATGGTCTCATCTATCTAAAAGTAAGGCGGTTTAAAATGAGTGGGATTGTTCAGTAAAAGGGATGTATCTGCGAACTATGTTCGGATATACTACTAAAATGAAGAGATATGCGAAGTGAGTTTGGGAAATAAAAAATATTAATATTCAAAAAGAGGCGATGGTTATATCGGTAAATAGCATGACAAAATCATTTAGTGAAAAGCTGATTGAGATACTCAAGACGGACTCGCGTTTTGTGGATGATGAAGATTTTGAGGTAAGCAAGGAAGACAGGAAATCAAATCAATTGTTTTATGGGGAATCATACAATGGGTGAAAATCTACCAATGAAAAATAACTCTCAAATATTGATTTACCAGACTGAACGCGGTCAGACGAAAATAGAAGTCCTGCTGGAAAATGAAACCGTCTGGTTGACGCAGAAATTAATGGCAGAGTTGTTTCAGACAACAAAACAAAACATAAGCCTTCATATCCAAAACATTTATAATGACGGTGAATTACCGCCAGAGACAACTGTCAAGGAATACTTGACTGTTCAAAAAATCACTGATATTTACGTCACAAGCATTGATTATGACCCGAGAGTTGAAATAAGTATCGACTTTTTTAAAACCGTACAAAATAAGCTGCATTGGGCAATAACCGGTAAAACGGCCGCCGAAATTATTTATCTGAGCGCGGATGGCTCCAAACCCAACATGGGCTTAACCTCATGGCGCGGCGATAAAGTAAGGA
>QBUN01000168.1 GCA_013180565.1 Candidatus Methanophaga sp. GoMg3.2
TAACGAAATCGAAGGAGCCCGATTTATCGTATGTCAAATCCGCCGCAGAAACTGTCGGCAAGAACCTAAAGCAAGGTGCCACAGTGGTATTGGAATCTACCGTTTATCCAGGCGTTACAGAAGAAGTTGTTGTTCCGGTTTTAGAACGAGAATCAAAGATGATTTGCGGTATTGAGTTCTACATCGGATATTCGCCCGAACGGATAAATCCAGGTGATGAAGCGCATGAAGCAAAGGAGTTAGGTTATCTATCACCCTCAAGTGATCCTATCTGGACAAGCAATTTAGTAAGGTGATGAGTGATATGTAACGGTAACGAGTATAAAAATGAGGATTCAAAAGGATTTGGATTGGATGCATGGAAAAAGAGTATGGATTTGGTGGATAACATTTATAAAGTTAAGTTACATTAAAAATAATAGGATAGGGGGTGAAAGCAACGTATGAATATTTCAGAAATTGAGAGGAAATTGATTGAGTTGGATAAGAATCTCCATTCGATACTGGAAATGGTGAGGGAGGTGAAGAAGCCGGAAGAGGGCGTTGTGGAATCTGTTGCGGGAGCGTGGGGATACGATGTGGATAGTGTGGAATTTGTGAGAGAACTGAGGAGAACAGAGCGTGTATGAAACTTTTCATAGACACTTCGATCTTTGTGGATGCTTTGAGGACTAAACAAGTTGAGTCATCCAAATCGCTATTCACGAGTTTACAGGAGGGTAGTAATAAAGCTTTCACTGCTGTGATAACAGTTGCGGAGCTAAGTGTAGGAGCATACAGGTCTCCAAGAAAAGATGATTTGGATGGGATCGAACGAATAGCGCTCAGCTTTGGATTGAGTATCGCAATTTCACCAATAAAAAGAGGACGTTATATATCCAGAGATATAACATTTAAGAAAAGGGGGAGTAAAAAAGATGCCAATAGCATTGGAAAGGATAATGAAAGCTGTGGAAACTATTGAATTTAAAGGAACTGAAGAAGGGATAGCAGAAAAATGGTTGGGTGCTTTCGAGGGCGTTGTTCCTGAGGGGATGACCAGCACAGGATATATCAAGAAGCTGAGAGAGAGTTGCTATGGGAAGTTTTAGGATTTTTCTGGAAGCAAACAGACTTCAAAGTGAACAGCCACTTGATCCTTTTGATTCCATAGGACTTGGCATAATCCTCGTAAAGTCTGCTATACTGGTAAGTAGAGATGATGAATTCATAAAGCTTGCAAAGAAGTTAAATGTAGAAGCATACACTCCTGAAGAGTTCTTAGAGAGCTATTTCCCAAATGTTTTTGGACTGATTAAGGATGATTTAGGAATCACAAAAGAAAAGTGACTTTGTAGTGAACGATGCAAAATACACAAATGAATATCTCAATTATCCTCGGAACACGCCCAGAAATAATAAAGATGTCGCCTGTGATAAGAGAGTGCGAGAAACAAGAGTTAGATTACTTTATCTTGCACACAGGACAGCACTACTCCTATAATTTAGACAAAATCTTCTTTGAAGAGTTGGAATTACAAGCAGCAAAATACAACCTGGATGTTGGCTCCGGCACACATGCAGAAGAAACGGGTAAAATGCTAATTGGCATAGAAAAAATTTTGCTAGAAGAAAAGCCCGATATCGTTCTTGTAGAAGGCGACACGTCTGGAGGAGTTCAGGAAGAAAGTTGTATCTTAAAAGTTCCTTGCGTTACTTTAAGAGATAATACTGAAAGGCCAGAGACGTTGGAAGTGGGAAGTACTGTTTTAGCGGGAGTGAATCAGGATAAGAATTGTAGAACGAAAAGAATGTCAAACGGAGTAAGTGGGGAAATGCAGCGTATATTAAAGATACCGAGTGACGTTATGGAGGCACTCCGATTACCCCCTGACGAGGTGGAGGCGGAGTTGCGTAAGGAATTGGCATTAGCGCTGTACCAGCGTGGCGTGCTTTCTTCAGGCAAAGCATGTGCCCTTGCAGGGATAACTCGTTGGGAGTTTGAAGAACTTTTGGGACAGCGACAGATCCGGCGCCACTATACAGAGAAGAACCTGGAAGAGGACATTGAGTATGCCCGAAGCCATCAGTGATTCTTCCACCTTGGTTCATCTTGCAGGGATTGGACGTTTATGAAATATATTGGCAAGCATTGAAAGCAGTGGCGGAGGAATAATATTTTAGCCCGGAACTGTATAAGGAAATGGAGAATTTGGCTAAAACAAAGGAAAATCCAGTAAAACACATTGCAATCGATGTGATTCGGTTTGTAAAACCTGCTATGGGCAAAGTGAAGAGTTTATGATTGAACAGAGGGAAAGAACATATCTATGAAAAACAAAACGGCCTGTATTGTTGGTTTAGGCTACGTAGGCTTACCGTTAGCCGAGGCTTTCTCCAAGCACCTAAAAGTGATAGGATTCGACATAGACGAAGAAAAGACGAGAAATTTAGGGAACAACAAAAACAACAAAGGAGACAACTTAGAATTCACTACAGACCCATCTAAGATAAAACTGGCGGACTTTGTTATTATTGCCGTGCCAACGCCCGTGACAAAATCGAATTTAATGCGCCGGATTTATCATACGTAAAATCGGCAGCGGAAATTGTTGGACCGCACCTGAAAAAAGGAGTTGTCGTAGTTCTGGAGTCCACAATTTATCCCGGCGTTACAGAAGAAGTTGTTAAACCTATTTTAGATTTAGAAAATGAATCAGGACTAAAATGCGGTATTGATTTCTACATTGGATATTCGCCGGAACGGATAAATCACGGTGATGGAGCGCATTCGTTAGATAAGATAACGAAAATAGTTGCAGGGATGGATAAACTTTTTTGCACGCAAAAACCTTTACTAAAAATTGCTTACGCTATTTTTTTTTGCTCCGCAAAAGAAATATTTCTTTAGTAAAGTTTTTAAAACTTTTTAAAAGAAAGGTTTGTGATAAGAGGATCGGCACAGAGCAGCGGAAGCTTCTCATTCTTGAGTTATAAGAAATATTCCATCGGTATGAACTTATTTTTTTAAAAAAAGAAGGATTTTACTTTTTTGATGCTTCGATTCACGCAAAAAACACGAGTATCGAGCCAGTTGGAATTTTATAGCTGAAATGAAAATATATACATACCTATAATGTCAACACTCAAGCACTTCCCAAACGACCTCGCACTTGTAATTTTCCTCACCCTTTTATGTATTCCCTTTGTCCTCATCCCACCCCTTAACGAAACACCGGTAAGAATCATTTTGGGTCTTCCCCTAGTGCTCTTCCTACCAGGCTACGCATTAATCGCCGCTTTATTCATACGGAAAGATGACCTGGATGGGATCGAACGAATAGCACTCAGCTTTGGATTAAGCATTGCGATTACTCCTTTATTGGGCTTGGGATTGAACTACACACCGTTTGGAATACGATTGACGCCTATTCTAATAGTTCTATCAGTATTCACGATTGCACTCGCCATCGGTGCGTATGTAAGAAGGAGCAGGATTCGAGAAGCGGATAGGTTTTGGGTTGATTTTGGAGTGTTATTCAAAAGTATAAAGGATTCGTTTAAAACAACAGATTCAAAAGTTGACAAGATATTGACGGCTATTTTGATTATTTCGATCGTGC
>QBUN01000167.1 GCA_013180565.1 Candidatus Methanophaga sp. GoMg3.2
CCGGCAACTATAAGACCGATTAGATACACACCAACTGTAGGGATGGCAAAGTAGGCGAAGGTATCTTCAGCGATTCCCAGTTGAGAGTGGTACCAAAAGGGCATCGCGGAATAGTAGCCGAGCAGCCCACCGGTCAAGGCGGCGTACGGAATGATATATCCCCAATAATGTGTGTTCCTTAGAATAGAAATGTACGTTCCTATCAACTTGCGCGTGGTGACTACGCCTTCATCACCCGAATTAATGCGGGTTTCCGGAAGCCACCGAAAGGCGGAATAAAAATACGCAACACAAAGAAGCAAGAAGAAACCAAAAATTGCACGCCAGTCTATATACGTCATCAAATAGCCACCTATGATAGGGGCGACAGCAGGCATTAGCGCGGCACAGCCGCTGATTACGCCCATTCGACGTGCGAGCTCTTTCCGCCCAAAGACATCGGTAAATAAAGTCCGTCCTATTGGCGAAGCAGCACCCATACCCACACCTTCCAATGTTCGACCTATGAGGTACAAAGGGAGATTAAAGGAAGACATCGCTATTAATGATCCGATCATGGTGACAAAGAGACTGTAAAATAATGTTTGGCGGCAGCTTGTTTTCTGGACGATCCCGCCCCACACCGGTTGCGAGCATGCAAAGAATATCAAGTAGAGAGAGACCGATAATTTCACGCCCGCCGTGCTATGAAATACGTTTCCCAATTCGGGTAACGCAGGTAGAACTATCTTTATTGATGCCCAACTGAGGGGTATAAGCACAAGGACCAACCAAAAAACACGTCTACGCTCGGAAGCCGTAAATGCCACTCCGGTAGATTCTTCCTCGCGATTATTTGTTTCTTTGTTCATATTCTTTTAGTTGTAACTGATATTGAAATTCGTGTGTCCGGGCAAAAAGAGGTCAACAGGTTATTTAATCAACGCCCCTTTTTTGGATCTGAAATATTACAGTATACTTTACATTACCTACAAGAAAGAACAAATACCAAATATCTATTGTGAATACGGTAACAATGAGCAAAGTATACTTTGTAGAAGCGAAGGACGGCATTATAGAAAATCTTGAACTATTGCTGGAAAAGGCTGGAGTGAGCAACTTGACAGGAGCTACGGCTGTAAAGGCGCATATGGGCGAGCGCAAGAACAAAACATTCATTCAACCTTCTTACGTTAAGAGAATAGTGGAAGTGTTGAAAATTAACGGCGGAGACCCTTTCGTTACGGATACCACTACTATGTATAAGGCTAAACGATACACCGCAATGGACTATTACAGAACGGCATTTGCACATGGGTTCTTACCTTCTTATCTCGACTGTCCAGTGATTATAGCAGATGGTCTGAAAGATGAAGGTGTGCGGGTGAACGAGCAGGTAGAAATAGCGAAGAGCATGAATTGATCCTTGAAAACTGCGTGGGTTGTGAATCCTGCAGTTATGTTTGTGAGTCCGGCGCTTTAAAATCACCAGAGGATGAATCGGAGAAACTGCAGAAGCGGCTCGCGGAAGTCGCTCATGCGGTTCTTAGAAACCTGCCATATACAAATTGCATCTTTGTTAATTTCATGATTGATATTACGCCGTTTTGCGATTGCGCTGAATTCGCGCCCGAATATATAAGCCCGGACATAGGCGTTTTAGCCTCTAATGATATTGTTGCCGTAGACCTGGCGACCATAGAGCTGATAGGTAACCGAAAATTCCAGGGTGACCCGACTGTTCAGGTGCGAGAAGCGCACAGGATGGGCTTGGGCGAGCGGGAATATGAGATTGTTAAAGTGAGATTATAATCATTCCGGCGATTTACATAGCCAATGAGAAAAAGCACGAGATTTTACAAGATTAACACAACACTTTTTCTTTTTTACAAAAAGAAAACCTGTGCTAAAAGAAAAACACAAATGTTCTTTTGGTAAAGCTTTTCTTTTTAAGAAAAGGTTTGTGGAAATCAGTGTAATCTGGTGGTCCTGGAAATATCCCCAATCCACTTTCGCTTTGCTTCCGAAGAGCAAAGCTAAAAAAGTACTTTTTGCTTTTTTCGCTTTGCCCTTTTTATTCACTATTCGACCGTAACTTTTTCCTTCTTCTCGCCACTAACTTCCAGGTCTCCCTTATACTTCTCCAGAAGCTCTACTTCCTTATCGACAATCTTGCTTATCGCTTTTAATGCGGTTACCCGAGCGTCTATAAGGTCGGCTGCGAGCTTCGATGGTTTTGGGATATAGTCCTCAACGGATTCAGCTATGTTTCCAACTACATCTACAGCAACCTTCAGTGGTACAAGAGACGTCCCAACAAGAATCTTCATCGCCTTCACCCAATCTTCTTCCCCTTCCTTTATTTTTCCTTCTTCCATCGTTCATCAATAAAATATATATGTAGCTCACCATTTATAAGTTTCGCTTTTTCCAGTGTCATCATCTGTGCGATGGCGGGAAGTGGAATAAAATTCCTGATTTCGCCTATATCAGTCGAAATGACTACTGACAGGTCCTCTCCCATCCGCTCCACCTCACATACGTCTTTGCTTGCAAAAGCGATAGGAACTACTACCTCTATACCCTGCTCTAACTCTAATACTCTTATCGCTTTGCCTTCATAGTAGACCTGAGAGGGATCTTCATCACCAAATAACTCGTCCCCGAGCTCAGCCAAGAGTTTCAGGCCCTTTACTTCGGTCGGGAATCGCCTGATTCTTTTTAGCGGTAGAGGATGGAACGCCGTTTCTGCTTCTACCAGATATTTGTCCTGCTCTGTCTTCCACTCCTTAAAATACGTGTCACTCACACCTTCCGGAATTACCTTGTTCATTATCGCGAGGTCTACGTTTATGTCATACAGATTAGATAGGAGGTGCGTTCTTCTCAAGTTCTCTATGCTGAATGCATTTGGATTCGCAATCAACCTTAGACTGGTAACTTTTCGGTCTATTACTATGTCCTTAAGCCGTCCAAGAATCTCCATTAACTTTATATCCTCATTGATAACCTCTTTGCTCGGTGTTGGAACGCCAACTATCGGCTCAACGATTTTAGCGATACTAGCAAAAGGCGCTATCCATTTAATGAACTTCGCAGCACTGGAGCCGAGAAGAGTAGGCAGGTAAATGTTTTTAAGCGCATCACCCGATGGCACGGTGTCAAGCACGATCACGTCATAGTTATTCGACTCCACAAACTCAACCACCTTGAGCAGAGAGACGAACTCAGTCATGTTAGGTAATGCAGCTATTTCGTATGCCAGCACCTCATCCAGTCCTTTGGACTTGAATATCGAGATGAGATATTCCTGTATAACACCATATTTCTCTCTGACTTCCATTATTGGATCTACCTGTATAGCCCATAACTTTTCAACTATTTTTGTTGGTGTATGGTGAACAGGCGTTTCAACAGCATCTGAGATTGTATGCGCAGGGTCTGACGAAATAACCATAGTCTCGTAACCTGCTTCCGCTAATTTTAAGGCACTTGCACAGGAAATTACAGATTTGCCTGAGCCGCCTTTACCTGTATAAAAAATTACTCTCATTTTCCGCTTCTCCTATTTATTAAATGTTATAATATGCCTAAGTTATTGATTAATTACA
>QBUN01000166.1 GCA_013180565.1 Candidatus Methanophaga sp. GoMg3.2
TTGGCAAAAAGACTCTTCCGGCGGCTGTCTATCCCCATTGAATCAATGATGATGATAGGCGTTTTGTGCCCCGTGAGGTCTTTATAAACCTTCCAAAGGTGCCTGAATTCGAGGTCTATCCAAGTTGTACTGATATTATTCTCATGATATGAAGTTTTGGTATCCTCTTCAAATTAAAGGGTAACTCAAAAATTGCAAATATGCAGGATCATTGATAATGCTATCATTTCTGACAGATGCCATACCTACACAAAAGTTTTATTATACCTCGATTTCTACTGGAATATATATGTCGGAAGAATAAAAGGTATTTCCATGAACCGATCACAGATCACAGAAGCATTAAAGGCTCTAAATATCCGCCCTGATGAAATTGCGGATGAACGATTGGCAGAAGTCATCCGCATCCTGTTCCAGCTCATTGAAGATTTGAGTGAGGAGAATGAAAAATTAAAAGCAGAAAACCAGGAATTACGGGATGCAATCAATCTACTAAAAGGAGAGCAAGCCAAACCAGACACTAAACCCTCCAGGAAGAAACCGAACGAAGACATATCTTCAGAAGAAGAAAGAAAACCCAAAAATATCCTCAAAAAGAAGAAATCAAAAGCGAAGAAACATAAGATAAAAATAGACCGTGTCGAAGTGTGCAAGGTAGATCAGAAGCTCTTGCCAGATGATGCAGAGTTCAAAGGCTACCAAAACGTGGTTGTTCAGGAAATCGTCATCAAAACGGAGAACGTTGAATATATGAAAGAGCTTTAATACTCCTCATCCCAAAACAAGACCTACCTGGGGAAATTACCGCCTGAAATTGAAGGAGAATTCGGGCCTGGTGTAAAATCGCTGGTTTGCACGCTTAAACACGTTGCTAACGTGTCAGAGCCAAAGATACTGGAGTTTTTCGACAATTTCGGGATTTACATCTCTCCAGCGACGATTTCCCGCACACTTACAAAGAACAATGAACTTTTCCATCAGGAGAAGGCGGATATTTTCCTGGCTGGGCTGCTCTCTACTGATTACCAGCAGATAGATGATACTAGCTCCAGAGTCCATGGGGAGAACTTACTATGTGCAGATCGTTTGCAATCCCTACTTCACCGCTTACTTCACGACTCCACGCAAAGACCGTCTGACCATTCTAGATATACTGCGCGGTGACCCGGACGGCAAAGCAAGGAGTTATTGCTTCAATGAAGAAGCCTTCGACCTGCTGGATGAATTCGGGCTGTCTAAAAAATTGATTGCACAATTACGAGAGCGGGTTTCTGGTAAAATACTGGATGAAGCACAGATGCAGCAACTGCTTGGGAGTATCTTCCCTGATCCGGGTAAGGGTAAAATCAGAAGGGCAAGGATTATGGAAGCGGCTGCTATTGCCGCGTACCACCAGCAAACAGACTTTCCAATTGTGGACGTCCTTTTGAGCGATGGTGCTCTACAATTCAGGCTGCTTACCCGCGAGCAAGCGTTGTGCTGGGTTCATGACGGCCGGAACTACAAGAAATTGCGCCCTGTGGTGCCGGTGCACGGCGAAAAACTCGATAATTTTCGAAGCACTTACTGGAACTATTACCAGAAACTCTTTGAGTTCGGGGAAAATTCGTCTCCCGAGGAAGCTGAAGCACTATCGGCTAAATTTGATCAATTGTTTTCCTCCAAAACGGGGTATCCTGCTCTGGATGAGCGGATTGCAAAGAGTAAGGATAAGAAGTCGGAGCTTCTAATGGTGTTAAAACACCTAGAACTTCCTTTACATAACAACGATGCGGAATTGGGTGCGAGAGCGCAGGTTCGCAAGCGCGACGTAAGTCTGCATACCATGACCGAAGACGGTACAAAGGCAAATGATACCTTTTTGACGATCGTTCAGACGGCGAAGAAGTTAGGTGTGAGTGCGTATGAGTATATCTATGATCGAGTCAGCAAGCGTTTTTGCTTGCCTTCGTTGGCGGAACTGATTAGGGCAACGAGGTTTCCCGAGAAAGACTACGATACGGGTTAGGGTGAAGGCGGTGTGTTGGGCGTGGTATATTCTCCAGAAAATATCGCGTAGTGCAGTAGAATATTGATCACCCGTGTATGACTGAATAGTATGTTCAACCTGGGGGTAACTGTGAAGTAGTATATCTTCAGTCCATTACCAATCAATTTGGAGAGGATACGTCAAAGGCAACTATGGACAGCCTCTTTTGTAATAAAACATCCATCCCCCAAAGTCTCACACCAGTTGCCTCCAGTAATCTAATAGATCCTTCATAGTATCATTAAAGGCAATCCTCGGCTCCCAACTCGTTCTCTTTTTGAACTTAGAGCAATCACACTTTAGTATTTCAACATCTGAAGGACGTAACCTATCAGGGTCCTGTTTAACTTCTATCTGAACATCCACCATACCCTGAAGGATGTCCAAAACTGACTGTATCTCTCTCGCTACACCAGAGCAGATATTATATACCTCTCCAAACTCACATTTATGCACACTCAGCCAATACGCATTCACAATATCCCGAACATCCGTAAAATCTCTCTGCGCCGTTAGATTGCCTACATGTATAACCGGTTCTTTCAATCCTTTCTCGATTTCTGCAACTTGTTTAGCGAAATTCGAGGTGACAAACGGCTCACCTCTTCTCGGCCCTGTATGATTGAACGCTCTCGTTCGGACGATTTTCAAGCCATAGCTTTGATGATACTGATAGCCAAATAGGTCTGTTGCCACTTTACTAACCGCATAGGGGCTCATGGGTCTCAGTGGATTGGACTCGGTTATCGGGATTTCGTCCAGGAACACCATGCCATACTCCTCTGATGACCCGGCGACCTGGATCCTAGGATCCGAATTTGAATTCCTGATCGCTTCAAACAAATTCACAGTCCCGAGGATATTTGCACTCACGGTTTCGGAAGGCGCCTTCCATGAAGTGGGAACAAAAGACTGCGCCGCCAGGTGAAATACATAATCAGGTTCAACATCGTCTATCGTCGTTTGCATCGAATGTGCATCTTTTATATCGGTTTCGATCAATCTCACCTTATCCTGGATATGCTTGATGTTGTCCAAGTTACTTCTCCATCTTATAGTACCATATACCTCCAGACCTCGCTCTAATAAAAACTCTGCCAGGTGCGAACCAACAAAACCAGATATTCCAGTTATCAGTACTCTTTCTCCTTCCATCTTATCTTATCCCTCTATGATCCATGATTTTTTTTCTGATATATTAATATTAGATGGGCTGTCATTAAATTGTATTACTGCTTGACTTGAATAGATAGTCGTTGATTACATTATTAAATCCAAAAAGTAGTAGGTGACTTAAGTTAAAAATCCAAAAGGGTGGGTTGTTTAAATTTTTGAGTTTGGATATTAGAGTTTGCTAAAAATTAAAAAGCTGTGTTAACCTGCATCTTAAAATAGTATCAGACATGGGTTAACACAGATTGGGTCTCATTATGGATTGAAGTTCCCCACTATCGGTGTTCCTGTTCCGGTTCCATATGCGAGCCAATGGTTTGCGGCCGAGTAGTTAGGAATATCGTCGACTGGTCCATATTTGAATTCCCACCATCCGTTGT
>QBUN01000165.1 GCA_013180565.1 Candidatus Methanophaga sp. GoMg3.2
ATACAGACGAGGCGTTGATGCCGGTTCTCATAACCATTTTCACCGAGATCGGACTGAAAGATCCGAAAGTTGATAGTCTTTCTTCTGTATGGGAGAGTGCAAATTATTCAGAACGCGAAATGCATGAGTTCTTTGGTGTTATGTTTGACGGTAACAAAGGGATGGGTCGGAAATTTGTCCTTGCCCCGGATACGCCGGATCTACCATTGAGGAAGGAATTCAAGATCCCCGAGGAACGCTACGTTTATGAAAAGGGCATGTCACTTGACGATCTTATGGTGCCCATAGAGCCGCCAAAGGACTTGTACACCCCAATTCCCGAAGAATTCGTCGAAGGCGCTTATGATAAAGACGAGATTATCGTCCCAATAGGCCCGCATCATGCAGGAAGCGGGCATCTCAGGGTGACATTCCGGATAAAGGGTGATGTGATCGTAGATGCTATTCCGGAACCCGGATTTGTACACCGGTCAATGGAGAAGATTGCGGAGAACCGGTTATATATCCAGAACGTTCCGTTATTTGAGCGATTGGCGATAAATGACCCGGTGAACATGAACTTAGGGTATGTCCGGACGTTAGAGAATGCGTTAGGGATTGAAGTGCCGGAAAGAGCGCAGTATTTGAGGACGATAATGGCAGAACTGTCACGGATAGAAGCGTTCTATTACGACTCCGGGATATTTTCACTCTTCTTTGGACATACAACGGGTTTCATGTATTCTATGGCGATTAGGGAAATGGTAATAGAAGTATTGATGAAAATGACGGGCTCGAGAAGCGGTCCTTCGTTCCTGGTACCAGGCGGAATGCGGCGAGATATTGCGGATGATGTGCGCAAAGTAACAGATAATCTCACTTTTGCAATACATAAAAGAATGAAGAAGTTTGAGGATATATTTGTATATAACCCTGTGACGATAGCAAGAGCGAAGGGTGTGGGCGTACTGACGAAAGCAGATGCGATACGATGCGGTATGGTGGGTCCGTTTTTGAGAGCGTCAGGCGTAAATTACGACCTCCGGAAGATAGCGCCTTATGAAGCTTATGACAAGCTCAATTGGGAAGTCACAACGGGAGACGACGGTGATTGTCTCGGGCGGTTCCTGGGTCGGTTAGCGGAGATAAAACAAAGCGTACGGATAATAAAGCAAGCGGTAGACGCGGTGAAAAGTATAAAGGGGCCAATTTTGAGTGAAGATGTGCTCGGCGAATACAAAGAGGCTGCAAATGATATAAAAGGCAATTTCTTCCGGGTCTTTGGTAATCTGGTTCTTCCAAAAGGTGAATGGACTACGGTTACCGAGGTGGCCCGGGGCACGTTGCTATTTTCTATTATGAGTGATGGCGAGTCAAATGTACCATACCGTGTGAGGGTGATAAGTCCATGCTGGATGAACTTGCGCGGGTTTATGGAAGCGCTAAAAGGGGAACGATATGCGGACTTCTGGGCGGTATATGGCAGTTTCGGGTACTTCCCGCCGGAGGCGGATAGGTAAGGTAAGGTGGTGCAGAAAAAATGATAGAAATGAACGAGCTAATGGAAATGGTGAAAATAAACGAACTCATGAACATAATAGTGAACAACGAGGGAATAATGAGTCACCAGATGGATGTCCCATTGCTTCAGCCGCTTATCGAGCCAATGCTCGAACTGCCGGTGATAAATAATTTAATTGCTTTTTTACTCTGGGAATCGTTTTTTGTATTGATTCTCATACCGGGATTCGCTACGCTGGGTATCCTGCTGCTCATTTTGCCCTGGATAGAGCGAAAAATGGTTGGTCGGATGCAGTGGCGTGTGGGCCCGCGAGAGATATCGCCACGGACGCGCGGTATCATTCAATTGCTTGCGGATTCGTTACGGTTCCTCTTTCAGGAGGTTATTATACATAAGGACGCGCATAAGCGTTATTTCCTGCAGTTTCCGTTCCTTTATTTCATACCTGTGCTCCTACCGCTACTGTTTATAAATGCCGGTGCTGCAGGTAGTCCGCTCGTTCCGATAGTGAGCGATTATGGACTACAACTAATGGTGGCGTTGATATGTCTGATGCCGGTATTCATTTTGGGTCTCGGCTGGGCATCGAACAACAGGTTCGCATTTATTGGTACGATACGAGAGGCGTTCCTGTATTTCGCATATGAGATACCGTTTATTGTTGCTGTATTTGCAATGGTCGTCCTGTATGGTACATCTGGCTCTGTCGGGGTAGTGGATGCGCAAGCTGGCGGGTGGTGGGGGATAATCCAGAATCCCATTGCCGCGATTGCATTTTTCATTGCCGCACTGATGGCTACTGCTCGGTTGCCATTTGACATTCCCGAGGCCGATCAGGAAGTATCGTTTGGACCGTTTGTCGAGTATTCCGGGATTGCATTTGGGCTTGCTTATGTGATGGGTTATGAGAAGATGTATGTGCTCAGTGCGCTCATGACCATGTTATTCCTTGGTGGTGGTAGTGGTCCGGTGATACCTGGTTTGGGCGAGCTTTCATACCTTATTTGGTTCGTGTTAAAGACCCTGATAGTTATGATTGTAATGGTGAATCTCCGTGGTGTGTATCCACGTTATAGGCTTGATCAGGGCATGAAGATAGGCTGGAATGCAATGCTTATCTTAGCTTTGGTTGCGGTGGCATGGTCATCAATCTACGCATATATAACGGGGGTAGGATTATGAAGAAAATAGCAACACCTGAATACGACCTTAAAGACAAGTTGAAAGCTCACGCATCTGCACTGGCAACAGCGGCGAAAGAGGTTGTAGCGCCATTGAGCATAACTACGCAGTATCCTCGTGAGCGGAGGAAATGGCCCGACTGTTTCAGGGGTTACATCCTCTTTGATCCCGAACGGTGCATAAGCTGTTTTGAATGCTCGTTTATATGTCCCGCGAATGCGATTTGGATGAAGGAAGCGAAGAGTGGGCGGTATTATCCTACGTTGGATTATGGTAAATGTATCTTCTGCCATTTCTGTGTCGATTCATGTCCGGGGGGTGCCTTGAGGACAACAAAGATTCATGATGTCTCATATACGAATATGGATGAGATGTTCACGGATACGGAGGAGATGATAGAGCCGCCGGAGATAATACGTGAGGATGAAGGATATGTGGAGTATGAGATAAGTCGGGATGATCTCACGTTGAAACGGACAAAGGGGCAGGATAATCTTATTGTTGATGTTGCACCGTCGCAAGGTGTGCCGATGGTGAGCGTGTGCGTGGATAGCGGGAGCTGTATTGCATGCAAGATCTGCGAGAAGGTATGCGAAAGCGGTGCGGTTTCCTGGGCTCTTGATGATGTGAAGAATGTAATTAGGATGGCGATAGATTCTGAGACGTGCACGGGGTGCGGATTGTGTGTTAAGGAGTGCTCGATGCAGATATTGCGGCTGGTGCGGAAGTAAGGGGTAGGGAGGGTGTTGAGTCCTAATATTATTTCGCTTACTATTCCTAAGATATTTCTTATTCATAAACTTACCTCCCTTTCACTCCACTCGAAGAACATTCCAAGC
>QBUN01000164.1 GCA_013180565.1 Candidatus Methanophaga sp. GoMg3.2
TTGATGAGCTCGAGGTTATATTAGATAATGCGTTTATTAGAGCGACGGAATTTGCTTTTGATGCTATCATAGTCTGCTGCATATTTTGTTTTATAGTCTCCTTCTTCATGAGAATAGGGATTTCTGAAAGGGGTCAAAGTATATAAGTGATTGGTGATTTTCTCGTTACGTTGTTCTAAATGCAGGAGTAATGCAAGAAACTTATATATACTCCTTTTACCATATCTATTAAATCGATCAAATATGCGAACCCCAATAGTGACGGAAGAGGAGGTAGTAGTATTTTTTAAGAAGCATCGTGTCGTGACATGGGAACAACTAACCGCACACTTCGGTATTACGAGACAAGCACTCCAAAGGAAAATCAGGAAACATTCGCGCCTTACAAGCCTCAACCACAATCATCGATATCTTGCTCTCAAACAATTCATAGGAAATACAAATCGATATGGATTCTGGTCATACAAAGGAATTATATTTTCCATACATGGAAATACCGCAAAGACCATCCCACATCTCATTAACACTAGTGATCGTGGTCTGTCTGCAAAGCAGTTGGAACAAATCACCGCCGTGATGTGCCGGGGAATCCTCCTTAAACTTCTGAAACAGGGTGAAATCACTCGTATTAAGGAAGGATTCGATTACATCTATTTATCTCCCAACCCAGAGATAAAACGTGCTCAATTAGAAAATAGGGGGCTTGCATCTCAAGAAGATTTGGTCGAAGTTCAAACACCAAAATCATCAGAAGAGCCAGAGGAGATTCATAGCTTCTTCGAGTTGGGAGAGGATGATTATCTTCTACGACGGTTGGAGATCGTGCGTCGCGTAAAGTCCGGGAAGAGCAAAGCCCAAGTAGCAAGAGATCTTGGCTGTAGTCCCGATACAGTTCGGAATACCTGCAATACCTTTGATAAAAATGGTGCAGCGGGCCTCGTCATCATCCGTGAGAAGCGATCACAGAAGATGACCGAAAACATGGAGAAAAAAATACTCGTCATGAAAGCTAAGCATCCAAAATGGTCTCCTGAGAAGATCGGAAAGACCCTGCGTGAGCGTGGCCTCGACATCAGCGATCGGTCCATAAGGACCTTCTTCGAAGAGAATGACCTTGTCGACCAAAAAAAAACTCCCGACAGGTCATGAAAGTCTCCAATGCTGGAATGTTACTATTGAAGGCTATGTTCCTGGACATTGGGGTTGATGAGGCTATAAAGGAAATATCTGACCATGAACTGAGGTTCTCACCCCTGGACTTCGCCTATACCCTAGCATGGATGACCGTCAACGATGTGGATGCCCCTTACCAACTCAACGAGATGGACCTGAGCGATCTTGCAGTTCTCTTGGCAGTCTCAAAACCACCCCTAAAGGACGACCTCTATGACTTCTACGGGGCCCTCACGGAAAATGAATGTGAAGCACTCGTGGATGAACTGGCAAGATGCTATCAAAGAGCAGGTCTAATTAATGGCTTCGTGATATTCTTCGACAACCATACTATACCGTACTACGGCGGGGTCCCGATAGGCTTTGTATATCACGCAACCAGGAACATGCCGATCCGGGGAATACATTTGGCTCAGCTCAACGACATCAACGGGAACTTCATTCTCTTCAAACTCGTACCTTCTACCACCGAGTTCGCTGACATACTCCTAGAACTCATCGAGCGCATGAAGCGTGTCCTCACTATCACAACACCTTTGATACTCGTTGTTGATCGGGAGGCCGAGGCACTCTCGCTCTTCCAGGAACTCAACCGCCGCAAGATCTGCTTCATTGTGGTTATTAGCAAGAACTCTAAGACCACCAAGGAGATGGCAAGCATCTCAGAATCGGAATTTAAGGAGAGATTCCGGAAGAAGGAGAAGATCATGGAGACAGAGATCCCCCTCAAGGGTGTTCCCTTCAGAGCTGGTGTGATACTGCACGAGGACGGGAAACGGTACGGATTCCGGACCAACATCCCTAAGAAAAAAATGAGCAACATCAGAGAGATCGCTGCCCTCATACCTACCCGATGGCGTCAGGAGAATAAGTTTGAGGAGATAAAGAACGGGGAGCACGGGGATAAGATCGCAAGGTACGAGTTCATCGATGCACCAAATATCCACTTGCAGAAGAGATACGAGAAGTTGCAGGAACAACTACCTAAAGTTGAGGAGAGGATAAAACAGCAGGAGAAGGAACTGGCTGGCTTGAGGGGACGATATGAGAAAAAGGAGAGGATTTTCAAGAACAGATTGAGGTCAAAGGATGAAGAGTTCAAGAGGCTCGAAAAAAACCTCCGTAAGGCCGGTGAAAGGGCTGTTTTCCAGGGACGATTACAAAAGAAAATGGATGCGCGGGACGTTTGTAGCCAGAAATATTCTACTGCATTGTCCGAGCTTGAGAACAGAATGGAGTTGGTAACAGGAAAATTGAAGAAGGAGCTGGCCAGGAAGGAGAAGATCGTGAAGGAACTTGAGAACATCGATCTTGAAGCCAAGTTCTTCCAGTTGAATACCGCGTCTACAACCTTCAATATCGCTGTCAAGGAGGCTATTGCCAATGCGAACTCCGAGTTGACGAGACAAATATCTCATGATGGCCAACCCATGAAAGTGAATCGTGCAAAGAAGGTCCTTTACAAGCTTCCCGGGAAGATAACGGTGGATTCTTCGACAAAGATCGTGGAGCTTGCGCCTATCAGGAACAGAGCACTCCAAAAGAGAATTGAACGTCTTTGTAATTGGTTAACTGAAAAACAGGTAGATGATTCTGATGGCAAGAGATTGGTTTTTAAGGTTGGAACCACATAATCTAATATTGCAAAAAAGGTACTATTTCAGAAATCCCTAGAGAAAGAGGAAATTGTGAGGTTTTTTTGTTTTGGATAAAGAACCAGGAATCCGAGAAAAAGACATATGCTAATACTCCTGGCACTAAAAAGAGGGCGATGAGAGCTGCATAATATGGCGCCTTTATTGCTACAACAGCTAACTCAACAGGGAGTTTTTTGACGGATTGTCTAAGAGCGGAAAAGGGAGGCAGTCTTTTGCCATTTTGATAACTCACGGTGATAAACAGCAATCCGAATTTTTCTATACAAAAAATCGCGATTGCTACAAGAGCATATAACATGATGGCTATAAGACCGCGGATACTGAACAAAAAAGAACCGACATCTGTATTGACCAGAGCAGGGTAACCTTTTGTGACAAATAAGAAGTCATAAATGATATAAAGTATCGGCAGGATCACTATATTCAATAAAAGTAGAAAAAGAACCTGATACGCAATAGTATCGTACAACGAGACCTTAAAAGCATTGAAGGCATTTCTAAATAGCGTCGCTAGCCCATATCTTTTTGGTGTTGTTTCTTCTTTGGGTAGCATATGCCTTTGATGGATATGATTTTAAATATAAAAGTTAAGGGCTCTTTAAGAGCCGCTGACGATAGCCATAAAGTCAGGTAAAATGTCCTTGATCCCGTTGATAAAGAACTGAATGGCGATTGCCATCA
>QBUN01000163.1 GCA_013180565.1 Candidatus Methanophaga sp. GoMg3.2
ATACGTAGACTTAGGCGAGTTTCGGGGCGCGAAACTCACGCTCTCCGATTTTCTCAGGGATGAAGAAAAACCCACTTTAGACAGCCTACTCAAAGAGCGGAATGACTTGATCCGTGAGTATAAAATAACCTGGGGTGAAGAGGCAAAGGAATTAAAAAGTTCTGTGCAGGAACTCGATGTGAAAATAAGTAATTTGCTGAATGCAGATCTTTACCAAGAGTTCGGCGAGAAGAAGATAGAAATAAGTAGGGATGAGTTTTTGAAATTGAATCCATTCCATTGGGGCTTTGAGTTTTACGAAGTATTCGATCTGGAGAAGCCGAAAGAGGAAAGGGGGTTTGATGTTGTGATTGGGAATCCGCCGTATGTGAGGGTTGAATCGTTAAATCATACAGTCGCGGATTTGTACAAAATGCTGTATAAATCAGTTTATCAAAGGTGTGATATTTATGTTGCGTTTATTCAAGCCAGTTTTGAAAGAACTAATAAATATGGCAAGGTAGGGTTAATTACGGCAAATCAATATATGGTCGCAGAATACGGATTGAAGATAAGAGGGTTGCTGGCGACAATGTATTCATTGACAAAAATAATCGATTTTACGCATTATTCAGTCTTCCATGGGGTATCCATATATACTGCCATTATTATTGGAGAGAGAGCGATTGCTAAGAATGAAATAAAATGTTCAGTCTTTAAGTCAGAAGAAGCAATCAAATTTATGAACGGAGAAGGATTGAGCGATGATATAAAACATTTAGACATAGAGCATTTTACCATCCGCAGGGATTCATTGCATGATAACATTTGGATTCTAAAGGGTGAAGATGAAATTAAGATACTAAATAAAATACAAGACCAAAAAGTCAAAAGGCTGAATGAGATCGCACTTATTGGAAGTCCCCTTAAAACAGGAAGAGATGCTGTACTATATCATAAACTCTTGAAAGAGAATTCTATGTTTTATTATATTTTGTACGAAGGTAAACAAGTAAAATTGGAAAAGGGTGTTTGGAAAAAAATACTGAGACCACGGCTATTAAACAAATGGACTCCGGATGAGCCAAATACAGTCGTTTTCTTCCCATACGAAGTATCTAATAGTAAATTTGAACTTATCGAGGAAAAAAAGTTTAAAGGGGCGTTTTTTCGATCATACGATTTTATTTCCCACTTCAGGGAGATACTTCTAAATAGACGAGATTCAAGAAAAACATGGAGAGACCTGGGAAGGGGATGGTATTCGTTGCACAGAATCGGCGTACCACAAAATTATTTTGGAACAAAGATATTAACGCAATCGGTAATAAAAGAGCCAACTTTCTGTATCGAAGAAAAAGGGTATTTATATCCATGCGGAGGTGTAATAGGAATAGTACCCGATAAACGCATTGATCCCTACTTCTTGCTATCCTATTTAAACTCGGATTTGGTTTATTTCTTATTGAAATCAAAAGCACCTGTAAAGAGGGGTGGTTACATTTCATTGGATGTCGGTCTTGTTTCGGAAATATTAGTGCCAATTGACGATCAGTTAAGCGATGATTTAAGTAAATTGTCTAAAGATATTTTAAAAAATCCTGTTTCATCTTCAAAGATTGAGAAGGAGATTAACAGACGAATATATTCCTTCTTTAAAATAACGAAAGAGGAGGAGGCGTTAATAGTAAAGAGCTTGAATAAAAGGAGTGGTGAAAAGTGAAGATAGATCATATACACATCGAAAACTTTAGATCGTTGAGAAATATAGACATTTATCCCAATGATTTGTGCGTATTTGTTGGAGAGAATAATGCAGGAAAAAGCAATATTCTTCAGGCATTGAATTTAGTCCTGGGAGAAAGTTGGCCCACTGTGAAAAGTTTAAGCGAAAACGATTTCTTCGGTAATAATATGAATAACACACTCCTGATCGATATACACTTTAAAGAGAATGATAAAAATGTTGAGAGAATATTTTTTCGTGCAGGATTAGATGATGACAATCTCAAAGCCGAACTTAAAATGAATTTTTCTGGTAATCCGACAGAGTACTATGTCAAAAAGGAGATACGAGAGCAGTTTGGTATTTTATACATTAAAGCCATCAGAGACTTACACTATCATTTAGGTCAGTCAAGCTGGACTCTTATGGGAAAAATCGGACGGCTATTGAATGAAGAGTTCTACAACGAGGTCAGTCAAAGTGATAAAACAGAAGTAGAAAAATTGTATTCAACTATTAAATCTAAATTATCGATCAATACGTTCAAACAATTAGAGTTGGAATTAAAAGAAGCTTTATCCTCTCAACTTTTAAGGACAGAGCAGGAAGTAAGTCTCGATTTTCAACACTTTGACCCGCTAAACTATTATAAAACCTTGCAATTAATTCCAAAAGAACTTGGAGAGATTAAAGATATTAACCAATTAGGAGATGGCATGAAGAATATGATATTGTTAGCGCTATTCAGAGCTTATGCTTCTACTTTTCCTGGCACCGCAATTATCACCATCGAAGAGCCGGAAATCTATTTACACCCTCAATCCCGAAGAAGCTTATATCTGCTATTTAAAGAACTATCCAATGCAGGCTCCCAAATTTTCTACTCAACACATTCCGCAGAGTTCGTAGATTTGGAATATTTTGATGATATTTGTGTAGTGCGCAAAGAAAAGGATGGTGATGAGTTATATTCAACTTCTGTTAAGCAGATAGATATGAATTCTTTTGTATCTAAAAGGAGAATGGAAACCCGATTAAATAACATCACAGAGGAATCTATAAGGCGGTTTCTTAAAAATATATCGGACTCAGAGACAAATAATGCTTTCTTTTCGAGATTTATAATTCTTGTGGAGGGAAATACAGAAAAATGGGCACTTCCAATTTACGCTAAAAAATTGGGCTTTGATTTTGACAAACAATCCATTGAAGTTGTGGCTGTTAGAGGAAAATCCCAAATTGAAACCTTTTATACAATATACAATGAGTTTAATTTTCCGATTTATGTGATATTTGATGGTGACAAGGGTAAAGAAAAAAATGAGGATAGGAATTTAAACAAAAAACTCACAAAATTATTAAGGGGTGTAGAGACGGATTGGCCAGAAACAGAGATTACGGGTAAATATGCAATTTTTGAAGACAATATTGAGGCGGAATTTAAAGAAGCTCTGCCTTTTTACGAAAGGTTGGAACTAAGTGCTAGAAGATTATATGGTTTAACAAAAAATAGACATAAGGCGATTGTGGCCAAATATGTTGCCGATAGCTTGGATACAACCGATGTTCCAGATTTTATAAAGTGTATTATCACAAAAATAGAGGAGACGTGGAGCAGTCATTATGTTATTTGAATTTTTTATCGCGATCCAAAAGCAGATTGAACGGATTGAGGAGCATGAGAGGGTGAAGGCGATAGAAGGAGAAAGGTGAAGAACATAATGAAAACCATCAAAGGACATATACGCAATTACGCAAAGAACGAACGTTATTTCAATATAAACGACTTGAGGAACTATTTT
>QBUN01000401.1 GCA_013180565.1 Candidatus Methanophaga sp. GoMg3.2
CGTTATTCTATGCGGTATTAGATTTGAGCGAGAGGACGTTGACATACGTCAGTGCGGGACATAACCCCCCGGTGATCTTCAAAGCGAAGACCAGAACTCTAATGCGGCTCGATGCGAAAGGGATCGCGCTGGGTGCAATAGCGGATATAGAACTGGAAGAGCGAAAGATCATACTGGACGGCGGTGATACAGTCGTCTTCTATACCGATGGTGTGACCGAGGCGATAAATAAGAGCATGGATCAGTTTGGGGAAGAGCGACTCATTATGACTATTAAGGAGAATCATGAATTATCTGCAGATGATATGATAGAGAAGATAAAGGGGGAGGTATTAGCCTTCTGTGGCGATGAGCCGCAATTTGATGATATTACACTAATGGCATTGAAGGCGGAGTGAAGATTGCAAATGGAAGATCGGTTTGAACTCGAGATAGAATCGAAATTGGAGGACTTAGCGGTGATAGCAGATTTCATCACTGATTCGATGCGTGAATTTGGGTTGGCGGATCCTAAGATATTCGAGATTCAAATGGCTGTTGACGAGGCGTGCACTAACATTATCAACTACGGCTACACCGTAGGCATGATTAATATCTCCTGCTGGAGAAGGGACGAGGATGTCATAGTGGTCATCAAAGATCGGGGTAAGCCGTTTGATCCCACATCGGTCCCTCCGCCAGATCTGGATGCGAGTTTAGAAAAGCGGAAGATAGGAGGACTCGGGGTATATTTCATGAAGACGCTGGTGGATGAGGTTAAGTATGAGTTTAAGGATGGAAAGAATGTGTTGACGATGGTGGTGAAAGCGTCAGCGAGGTGAAGAGGGCGATTCAGAAGCGGGGGTTGTAGGCATGAACATGGCATCTAATCTCTCGTGATTTTCTGATTTTGACAAATCGCGGGTTTTAAAGAGATATATTGGCGATGTCATACCAAAATGCTATGCATATCATTACATACTTTAGTTGCAGGCTCTTTAATTAAGTATGGAGAACGTGATTGAATACAGGGGAGAGGTGAAGTGAGTTAAGCGATGATAGGTGTTCGACCAGAGGCATATATATGCGAACCTTGTTCAGATATACCACCAAATTGGAGGGATACGCGAAGTGAGTTGGGATATGAAACGTTATCTGACATCGGGACAAAAAATGAGGAAATATTATGAATGTCAATCTGAAAAAGAGCTTGGATAGAGCAATCGATTTGCTGGGCACACCTACCGATTATGAGAATTATATTTCCATCAAAATCAAACCTGTTCGTGGAGGATGTTGCTGCTTTCATTGTTGGCCAAAAACATGGGCTATTCTCAATGAATATATCTCTCCTTGTGGACCACTTGAGGATGAAGGTGATGTCTTAATCGATAAAAACAATGAAAAGTTCGTTTTAGAATGCCATGAAAGTGGTCCAGAAATTATTGCTTATCTCGGATTGGGTACAGCATCGATTGCTCTTGTAACATCCATTATTAATTTAATTATCACTTTAGCAAAGGCTAATCAAAACGAACACCATAGAAATCCTGCGAAATTAAAAATTACAAGACGTTGGCAAATTAAAGGACAGGCCGAGGAAGAAGAAATTATGGAGATAGATTTTCCACTTTCTGATAATACCAAAAAATTAAAGGATAATATCAGAAAAGCTATCGAAGAAAGAAAGGAATAATACTTGTCCCGACGAACAGACAAGACAGCATATACGCTACGGGCTAACGCCCTTGCCCTTCGGGACATTGCTCCCTTTGGTCGCAACGTCGTATATGCTGGGAACCTTATCGGAAAACCTAAAAACCAATATTGAAATGGATATGGCACCATGATTTCAAAAAGGGTAGTAATTGAACTATGAACAAAACATAAATAATAGTTCGAGCATTTGCATACTATCTCCATGTAAACGTATCCTTCTTGTTTATTTAGTATAGCTAAAAAAGAATCAAGCGCAGGATAAGGAGAAGGTAGAAATGTCAAAGGTTGATGTGCGTGACATCGAGATCAATTACCATGAGGAAGGAACGGGTTTTCCCCTGGTCTTGATACATGGCCTTAGCGGAGATCAGGCCGGATGGGTGTGGGTAATGCCGGAGTTTTCCAAACACTATCGAACCATAGCTCCCGATGTTCGAGGTCATGGAGACTCCGGGAAACCGGACATGCCATATTCAATCCAACAATTCTCTGCGGATCTTTTTGCGCTCTTTCAGAAATTAAAGATCCGTCAGGCACACCTGCTCGGCTTTTCTATGGGTGCGGCAATAGCCCAGCAGTTTGTCCTTGACCATCCAGAAAGGGTAAAATCGCTCATTCTGGTTTCCACCTTCAGTCACACTGACGTCCATCTCCACAAGGCTTTTATTAGGCTTCGTAAGAGCCTGGATAGGGGTGGATATTCTACATTCTTTGATGAGATGGTAAAACTGGCCTTTAACCCTGATTTTGTCACTGCAAACACCCACTTCATGGAGGAGGTAAAAGCAATGGGGATCAAAATCAATTCGCCGACTGCGATCGCACATGCAACCGAAGCCTGCATGAAGTTCAATGTGAAGAACCGAATCTCCCAGATCTCAGTTCCAACCCTGATAATCTCCGGAAGAGAGGATACATTTACTCCGCTCGCCATATCAGAACAGATCCATCAATCTATACACAGTTCACAGTGGAAGATACTCGAAGGGGTGGGGCACAACATATACATAGAAAAGCCCGCCATCCTTGCACAGGCAGTCCTGGAATTCCTGGGACGTCAATAGGTGTTTGCCCCTTATCAACATCTATTTGATTTAGTAAGATGTTCTCGTCCCAGGAAGAGGTATTCGAGAAGGAAAAGAGGTATCTGATGCTCGTGAGACCGCGAATAGTGAGAACAAACTAAAATCCATTATTGACGCAGATGAAATCAAATTAATCCACATTTTCGCCTAGAAGTCAGTAACACCTCGTGTTAATAAGGTATGGCCAAACGAATAATTCAAAGATATTTTATAGTTCCAGTTCCAACATATAAAATGAACATGAGCACAGATGAAGAGAGGGCCCGACAAACTTATCTTTTCGAGAAAGCGTGGGCGGATCTGAGCAGTTTAACGCCCGAGGAATACGTAGAATTTATCGGTATTGATCCGGCAGAGCTAGGTATATTGGCACTAACGTATTCGGATGAGCCAATTGAAGAGACCTTAAATAGACTGCTAAATGGTGAGTGGGGAACGAAGAAATAACGCCATAGTATATAAGAAATATCCAAAACTTTAAGTCAGACTCCGTGAAAATGTCCGCTATAAAGGTTTGTGGTTCTAAAAGGCGATGAGCGGATGAGCGAAACAGACCGGATAAAGAAGGACATAGCACTTTTTGAAGATAGCATAGCTGAGCTAGATCCCCTATCGCTCGATGGCAATGAGAAAGAGGTAGTGGATAACGCAAAGAGATACTACGAAGACACGAAATATTACCTTAAAAAAGGTGACTTCTTCACTGCTTTTGGCTGTATAAACTATGCTCATGGACTCGTAGATGGGCTAAAAAAAACTCTACAAATATAATAATTTATCAAAATGGCAAGAAGAAGTAAAGATTTGCTCAAACAAGCAGAGCTAGTCCTATGACAAACCCAATTATCGCACCGGAATTAAGAAACGGCAGTCCGGCATGCGGCTTCCCTCGGCCTGCAATTCTGCTCAGTACCGCATAACCCGCTAAAGTGCCTAGTGCCGCACCCAACGCAGGTGCTGCACTTGTGTAGTTCACAAACGCAGAGACAACTAACATAGACGGTATAATCGCATCGCCAAGTCCCATGAAGAACGCTTCCCCCATATCGCTATTCTTCACAATAGAGAAATTCCGCTTCCGCGGCAGAACAAAAAGGATCGGCAATCGCATCTCCACGATGGATTCCGCCAGTGATACCATGTGCTTCGTCTTATACACCGAAATCGCATCATATATCGCCAATAGTATCATTAAGAGTATTACAGGGAGTATGTCAAGCGAGATACCAAACATCGCTGCCGCACCGCCCCCTATTACCAAGCCTGTCGCATCGAGGATATACCATTCTGGATATATATAAAGGAGAACAGTAAGTGCGATAGTGATAAGTATCGGGACATAGCCATAAGGAACAAGAACAGCCATTACATAATACATCGTTACTGCCACTGCAGCGAGCATTATGAACTGAACAAGTTTATCGCCCCCGAATTTGAGCACTAGAAGTATAAGTGCGGTGAACCCTATAATAAGGATAATGAAGTATACAGTATTCCACATTGACTCCGGATCTTGAAAAGCTTTTATGCCCGAAGCTGTAAATGGTGCCGCAAGCAGTACTGCTATTACTTGTGTGAGCACGAGTAAAACAGCCATACCTAAGCACAGAAAAATGCTCAAGTTCTTTTCTTCTGTTTCTGTTTCTGTTACTTCTTCTTCTTCGCTCATTGTATCCCTATGGTATTAGAGTTAGATTAAATAAAACCTTTAACTTCCACAAAGTAAAATTGTCATATCAGTAAAGCCCGCAAAAATGCCGAAATCTAACGACTCAGAGCCCGACATATGGCTGAAGGAGATAATATTAGAAAACTTCATGTCGTACGAATACGCGCGAATACCGCTGAAACGGGGACTCAATCTGATTTCGGGTCCTAACGGAGCGGGAAAATCATCCATTCTAGTGGCTATTTCTGTCGCTTTGGGTCAGATATATACCGAAAGGAGTAGACGGCTGAGGGATTTGATAAGACGGGGAAAGGAACTCGGAAGGATTACTTTAGTCTTCGATAACAAAGCGAAGAACGGAAAGAGACCAATAAGCTTTTCTGATGCCGATACTTTCCTGCTGTCCCGGTATCTGAAGAAGGATGGGAATTACTGGTGGGAAGCGGATTACAAGCAGGTGAGCTATGAAGAAGTTGCCAGGCTGTTCCAGGGTTTTGGACTAGATCCGAATAATATGTTGATAATAATGCATCAAAACACAATGGAACAATTCTGCTTGACCTCACCACAGGAGAAGCTGAAGCTTTTAGAGGATGCTGTTGGCTTCGGCTCTTATCGAGCGAAGGTGGTAGAAGCGAAGAACCGGCTTGAATCCATCATAAGCGAAGATGATTCTATTTCCGAATTGCTAGGAAGAGCAGAAGAGAGCCTTGGCTATTGGAAAGAGATGCATGAGAAGTATATGAAAAGGGACGAGCTGGAGGAGCGAAGAAAATGGCTGAAGAGAGAGGCAATATGGGTTCGTGTAATAAAACAGGAAGCGGCATCAAAGCAGCTCGAGGAACGGCTCAAAGTGAAGGAATATGCACTTCTGTCTAGCTCAGAGGAGATGGAGGCTACAAGAGAGAAGATAAATCTATGGCGTGAAAAACTCGACTCGTGGAAGATAAACTCTAAGGAACACTTTTACGAACTTTTACATTTAGAGAAAGAAGAGACAAGAATTGTACTTTTAACAGACCATCTGCGCGAGAAGGAACAGATGCTACGCGAACTGGGGAAGAAGGAAGAGGCGACTGAACTAAAAGAAAGACAAAAAGAGATAGGTATAAGGGCGAAAGAACTGAAAGAAACAATAAAGAAGGTGCAAAGTGGACTCGGAGCCGTTGACCGAAGTCTGGAATCTGACATGGATGAGTATATTACTTATCGCGTAAAGGGCGAGGTCCTGAAGATTAAGCGCGGCATGCTAGAAACGGAGATAAAAGCGATAAAATCGGAGCTGGAGAAAGCGAATCAGAAGTTGGCGGGTTTAGCATCGTTGAAGAAGAAAGCGGGTGAACGAATAGACACGGAAAGGAAACAGAGCGAAATAGAGAATGAGCTGAATTTGGTAGGCGCGAAAATCGAAGCTCTGGGCGAGATACCGGAAGAGACGGAAGAGATCTATTCTAATTATTCGAAGTTGTTTGATGAATTGAAAGATAAATCGGAGATTGTCGCATCGAATAAACGAGAGGGTCTTAAGGAACTCGAATCGAGGCGGAAAATATGGCGTAAAGCGATTACAGACCTCTTAGATTCTATCAACGCCTCATTTAAGCAAATTCTGGCCGGTATAAGTGCTACGGGGTTAGCACGGGTGGTTAATACCGAGGGTGACGATCTGGAAAACGCGGGTTTAGAACTCTTTGTTGGGTTCAAAGGCTCCCCCCCGGTCCTGTTCGATTATTATACGCAGAGTGGAGGGGAGAAGACATCGTTGATAATGGCGTTTCTTTTGGCCATCCAGCAACTGCTCCGGTCTCCTTTCCGAGCGGTGGACGAATTCGATATACACATGGACCCGAGGAATCGAGAAGAGATATATAAAATGATGATTTCATCAATGAAAGACTCTGAATGTCTATTGATCACGCCAAGTCAGTTAAGCGTAACTGATCCGAGCGTTCATGTAATAGTGGTGCAGAAGGCGTATGGTAAATCCGGAGTGAGCGAGGTTAAAGGATAACTAATTAGCGCGAGTCCAAAACCGGCTAAATTGCTGAAAGATTTATATTTGATGAACACATGCAATGAAATAGTAGTGCTTTCTGAGGGGGAGAAAGAAAGATGGATGAAAAATATGGGGCCTTGTTTATCTGTGCTGTGATTTTGTTTTTATACTTCGTAGGCGCATCATCTGCGTTGACATGGTATGTGGATGATGACGGCAGAGCGGATTTTACGGAGATACAAGATGCGATAAATGCCGCGAGTGCAGGAGATACGATAATTGTACGGAATGGAACGTACCATGAGAATATAGCGGTTTGGAAGCGTTTGACAATTCAATCAGAGAATGGATCAGATGCAACGATTGTTCGAGCTAAAAAACCAGGATACCCGGTATTTGTAGTGTCGCCACCAATTGCAAAATTTGAAAATATATATACGGCCAGTCAAGTAAATATAAGCGGGTTTACAGTGGAAAACGCACTGAACCAAAGTGTTGGAATAGCTTTAGACTTCGCAGAGTACTGCAATATATCTAATAATAATTGCTCAAACAACACGTGTGGCATTTACCTCAAAAATTCACACAGTAATAAAATATCGAATAACACCTGTTCAAAGAACGAGTATGGTATCTACCTTTTTATAGATTCGAAAAACAACAGCATAACGAAGAACCTCTGCTCAGACAACGGGCGTGTTGGCTTCCTCATTAATAGTTTTTCTTCACATTCAATTAATAACAATAAAATATACCTTAACAACTTCGTAAACAATACATATAACGTTTATTCTGACGATTTAAACAACATCTGGAACTCAACAGAAGAAATAAACTACGCCCTCAATGGCCTCACATACACAAACTATCTTGGCAATTACTGGGATGATTACCAAGGGTTGGATAAAAAGAAGGATGGAATTGGAGATACGCCCTACCGGATAAACGAAGATAAAGACAATTATCCTCTGATGATGCCCTTTGAGAATTATAATATTACTGTTATGTCTGCGATAAGGTGAATTCACTAACCGATCTCAGACCTATTCTCCGGGCGTGACTGTAACCTCCGAGTCCACCCATATCGTTTCTATTGATTCCATAGCGGAATTACCAATAATCCCTTGAATATCAAGAACGCTTTGTTCTCCTGCAGGTCCAACAACATGGAACTCAAGCCTTACGAGTTCCGCAGATCCGTTAACTAGCGTCCCCAATGGATCCGAGTAAGCGATAATTTGCATTGTGCCTTTTTCCTTATCTCCCCAACTCACCCAACTAGAGCTACTAGAGCTTGCGCTATCAGATCCCTTTTCGATGTTGATTAAATTTTTGACGTTGATTAAGTCTATGACCGAAGGATCATAGTTCAGCTTAAACAGAAATATCGAGATTTTAGTACTATTATCTACTGTTACAATTGCAGTGAAATTAGCACCTTCCAAGACATTAGGTGGGTTTGTTATTGAAATCTCTATTTCAACCGCTTCTTCTATGAACTTAAAGCTTTGTAACATGGGCACAAAGTAATCCGCTTCCGCAGTATCAAATGTGCTCGATGCAGCAGTGAATCCTATTACATATGCTGTTGTATTACGTACGAAACATGCTTGCATATGTTTGACGTCAATCCCTTCATCCGTTGTGGTTCTAATTATATTTATATGCCCCGAAACAGGTTCGCCATTAATTGTGTCGTCTGGTAGTTCTACTGTTATTACGTTCGCGTTTATCATGTAATCATCCTCTATCGGCCCGGAGAATATCACCTCAGTGTCCAGAAGGTTTTCTTGCACTGTCCAATCATGGGGATAGCCAATTGAAAAGTCGTATTCCGCGTTTGTGTATGTCAACATCTCACTAACATTTGTGTATGCAGGCATTCCTGCTTCTTCATTAGGGATTTTCATGCCTGCGCTAAGGGCCGCACCAAAGGCGGCATCATCACTGCAGCTACAATTAACTCCCGTGGGACCTGCACCTGCACTAGAATGCGACGCAACAAGCAAGATAACGCATAATGCAAAAATGACTAAAAAACCCTTCCAAATACCTTTAGCTCTCATTTATTACCCCCCTTTCTCCTCTATTTTACCGGCCTGTGAAATTACTAAGCATAAAGAGATATAAAAAGGTTTTTAATTTTTTTTGCTGACTCAAACGTCACGATGATAAATAGATTTTACTCCGGGTGGCTCAGGGTAGATCATCGAATACCTGCATCATACTCTGCCGGTACTTCTGAAAAGCCGCTCGCCCCTTGTCTGTGAGCTGGAGCATGGTATGCGGCTTTCTGTCCACAAATTCCTTTACGACCTCGATGTAACCCGCAGCTTCCAGCTTGCTCATGTGCGAGGATAGGTTGCCGTGTGTCAGCCCTGTCTGGTGCATCAAAAAGAGGAAGTCCGCGCTCTCGACCACATAGAGGTATGCCATGATCATGAGCCGGGCAGGTTCATGGATCAAACGGTCGATCTCCGCGATGGGCTGGTGGTCTTCGCCGTCTGCGTTCTTACTGGACGACACCAGAAACCTCCTTCTCGGGTAGCGGATATTTGCGCAGAAACCGAATGAAGAGGACCAACCCACTAAGGACTAGGAACCCGCCTATGAAAACCAGATAGAGTATCAGCCCCGTACATCCCGATCCAAACTCTATCAAAGAGAAGAAACCGCCCAGAATCAGTGACATGATTGCATATCTCGTATAACGGACGTTTCCAGATTTGGATGCTACGTGGGCAAAGGGTCCGACCAAGATCATCCCGAAGAATAATGGTGACCATTTCACCCATTGTGAATAATCCGTAACGTCACCAACGAGCGAGATCAGGGTGAATATAATCACGATAACTGCGAACTCGAAAAGGAAAACGCCGGTCAAATTATGCTTGTGATTTTCCTGCGGGAACTTGACAAACCCAATCCGGGGATATGTATAGCGTTTTCGAATAGACTCCACAATCCTGCCAGAAAATAAAATTAGCAATATATAGAAGACAAAAACGGTGGAATAGAAAAAGCCACCAAATGCCATAAGGATCAGTCCCATCATGAGTTCCATCAAACCATCCTGCTGGGAATCCCTGTATGCTTTTTGCTCGATCTTGTTCAGATCAATTTGTGCTGTCATGGTTCCACCTCCTCAGCCGGTAGTGGATTGTCACGCAAAAAATGGACAGGATGACAAAACCCATAACCAGAATGATGATAGCAGGGATACCAAAGACGATGTACGTGATCTTAATGCCTGCGAGCTCATGGAGTGCACTGTCGATCGGTAGTGTTATGGCATATAATATGCCGATTATGTAGAGGCGTGGAAAATCCATAAAGTATGCTATCAAGCCGAAGATGATGAGTGCATTCACCATCCATCCAAGTGGGAATAGAATTCCAGGACTCATGATTCCGGATGCGTTGCCCCGCATGGCGGTTACCGCGACAAATACAACCAGACCGACAATCACGGAAAGTGCTAACACTAGCCGCACTTTGGTCAGTTTTGCCCTGCGTTTCGGACTGAATTTGACATGCCCGATCCGCGGGACTGTGATACGCTTCTTGCTAGCAATCAGGACTATTATTGCCACCACTTCTAAGCCGATGAATACTGCCATTGTCTCTAACTCCGAGACGCCGATGCGTGAGAGTAACGTGTTGACTGCCATTGCCATGAGTATAATGCCTAAAAAGATATCCCACAGACCGTCTTGGAAAGTAGACCTAAAAGCCTTCTTCTCGAGTTCTTTCAAATTAATTGCTTCTGTCATATTGATACCCCCTTTGCTGATAGCGGGTTATCCCGCTCGCTTCCACTTCGCTCGATTTTTTTCTGTCATAAATACTACAACATACTTTGCAGTATATAAAGGTTTGCAGTACAAAGTTGTTTGGAATAGTTTAAAGATGAGCCGCATAATGCGGCTTTTTATTTTTGTAACCTAAAACCTTACACCCATAGAAATACACCGCTTTTATTTTTAAAATATAAAGAATCAGTAGCGAACAATGGAAGAGACAGTAGCAAAGATAAGGAAATCAGCCTTGCAGAATGCCGTAAGATATGAGAAACCGCCTAAGGTGGATGCCGTGCTGAAGAAGATCCTCGGTGAGAATCCGGAATTGAGAAAGGATGCGAAACAGGTGTATGCACAGGTAAAGGAAGAGATAAAGCGTATAGAATCAATGAGCAAGGAAGAGCGAATAGCGGAATTGACTAAGCTAGCGCCAGAATTAGTGGCAGAGCCAAAAGAGAAAGCGAAACAGGAAGTGAGACTACCGGACCTGCAACTTACAGAAGGCGAAAGAGTTGTGATGCGATTTGCACCCAATCCAAACGGTGCAGCAACGCTTGGCAGTGTCCGGGGCATAATAGTAAATTCCGAATATGCGAAACGGTATAAAGGCAAATTCATTCTGCGGTTTGATGATACGGATCCTGTCGTAAAGCGCCCGTTATTAGATGCTTATGACTGGTACCTTGAAGATTGCGCATGGCTAGATGCCGAACCAGACGAAGTGGTAGTGGCATCTGATCGTATAGATATATATTACAAATATGCCAAGGAGCTGCTAAAAAAGAGCGCGGCTTATGTCTGCTTTTGCACTTCTGATGCGTTCAAAGTCTACAAAGAGCGAAAAGAACCATGCCCTCACAGAGCTGCTAGCGTTATGGCGAATATGGACAATTGGGAGAAGATGCTAACGGGCGCTTATGAAGAGAAGGAAGCGGTTCTGAGGATAAAAACGGACATGGCAAGTGCAGACCCGGCTTTAAAAGATTGGGTTGCATTCCGAATATTAAAAAAAGATCATCCCAGGGTTGGCAGCAGATATGTGGTCTGGCCAACATTGGATTTCGAATCTGCGATAGAAGATCATCTGCTCGGTATAACGCATATAATAAGGGGCAAGGACCTGATGAAATCGGGACAGAGGCAGCAATTCTTATATGACTATCTCGGCTGGCAATATCCAAGAACAATACTCTGGGGTAGGATAAAGATGCAAGAATTCGGTAAATTCAGCACGTCCGAGCTAAGGAAACAGATAGAAAGCGGCGAATATGGCGGCTGGGACGATCCGCAGCTCCCAACGCTAAAAGCACTACGTAGAAGAGGGTTTCGGGCAGAAGCGATTCGTAAGTTCTTTATCTCTATCGGCGTTACGCAAACGGACATAGCGGTGAGTATGAAGAATTTGTACGCGGAGAACCGGAAAGCAGTGGATGCACATGCATCGCGATATTTCTTTGTGCGTAATCCGAAAGCGATGAAGCTAAAAGATGGTGATCCCTTCGTTGTTACGGCTTTGAAACATCCTTCTAGAGCTGATTACCGGGAGATAAAAACCGGCGATACCGTTTACATAAGTGGCGATGATTTCGCGAAGATAGAAGAGGGGCAAAAGAAATTACGGCTGAAATACCTCCGCACTGTGGAAATAGAGTCCGTTAACCCATTACAGGCCAAGGTTATAGATCCCGAACCAGAAGTACCAGTTATCCAATGGGCACCCACACAGAATATAAAAGTCCGGGTAAAGAGACCAGAAGGGATAGACGAAGGCATAGGCGAGCCGTTGATCGCTTCTGAACTCGGAAATGTGGTTCAGTTCGAACGATACGGGTTCGTCATGATTGATTCCGTTACAAAAACGGAGGTAGTAGCATATTTCACACATTAAAATCCCGTAACTGCTCAATTTGGATTTTTTACTGAGTTATATAAAATAAATACAAACTATCTACGTTATATATATATACACCTAAGATAAATGCCATTGTTGCTCGCATTAAAGGAGGATAGCATGGATAATTTAGATAAAAGGATATTGGAGGAACTGCAGTTGGATTCTCGTAAATCTTACACTAAGATTGCGCAGAGCATAGGCGTAAGCACTGCCACTGTAAGCGATAGAGTGAAAAAGCTAACGGAGAAAGGTATCATTTGTAGCTATACTACTATTCTTAATACCTCTGAGATCGGCATGGTTACGCTAATCTCCAAGATAAAAATCAAGCAGGAATATAATATCGAAGAGGTTGGGAAAGAGATGGCGGAGATAGAAGCGAGTTGTTGCGTTCACCACGTAACTGGTGCTTTTGACCTACTCGTCATCTCTAAGTGCATAGGACATGGTAAATGTGGCTCTATCATAGAGAAATTAAAAGGAATCACAGGTGTGGAAAGGGTGGATTCAGAGCTTGTACTCAAGACGCTAAAGGAAGAGCTTAACGTTAAGCTGTGATTACATTTAGCTTAGTTTAGTTTATGGCATCATGGGGACAGCAAGCGCGGCAAGGACTGCGACAATTACTATCACGGGCACTAATATTGCAACGATTATAGCAAGAATAGCCGTTCCAGGCGAAAGCTCTTGAAGCTCCATCACACCGTTAATTATCACTAGAACTGACCATATCGGGCCGATGATGACGTTCACTACTGGAATCCAACCTAATATCAAGCACGGCGTTGCACCATACGTAACCGCTTTTGCAGTCTCCTTTAACCCCTTTCTACCGCCAAACAAGTACACCCAAATATGAAGCCATACTATGATGTAGAGCGCGGCGAAGAATCCCATGATGAGTATATCCACAAAAGTCGCTGCACCAAGCAAAAATGCGAATCCCCCTAACATCGGCAATTCGACCATTGATTCCACTACTGATACCGCCACTGCCATTATAATTGCGAGTATTGCTGCTAGTACAGCCAGCAAAAGGATATAATACTTGAACGCATCCATGAGCGTGTCTTTCTTTGCCGCTCCAAATTCCTTTGCCGGATTAAACGCGAATCCGCGTATTCTTCCTAATATTTCCATTTGCATCACCACTTCACTAAATGATATTTTCCCCTATATAAAGCTTTCTATTTTTTCTTTCTCGTGATGTAAAAAAAGCGAAAAGTTTATATACGCTCCTTGCTAAAAGGTGATTAATACCTTTTGGTGTAGTGATATAAAAATGAAAGTGAAAAGTACATTTAGGAGGGTAGAGTATGGAACTAGGTGAGAAGGTGATTATTGGATTGGTCGTAGTGGTCACTCTCGCTGTCATCATCGGTGCGGTGATTGGTGCGGTGGTTATAATGCCTACAATGATGGAAGAGATGCAGAAACCGGAGAGCTGTGCTTCGAACTGCCATGAGATGCAGCCTTTTTATGACTCTTTGATGGTCTCGCCGCACGCAGAAGTGGATTGTCATGAATGCCATAAGCCACATAAGCCAGAACTATTTCTGTATATAGGGGAGGCTCTCCACCATGCTGAGTGGATGGCGGAAGGAAAGAGTTTTGAAGAAATGGCTGAAGAAGTCGAGAATAAGCCACCGGCGTCTCCCAAGAATGAATATTGTCTGGAGTGCCATAATGGAGAAGAAGCCATGAAAGTATTAGAGAATATCGGTGACCCCACTATCATGTGCTTTAATTGCCATAAGACAATCAAGCACACAGCACATGAAATCAGTGAGTATGCTGCCTACGAGAGCCCCAGTTATGCGGGATATGAGTGTGTGGCATGTCACGACGACCACAATGTAGACGTTACGGCAGAAACCTGTATGGTCTGTCATCCACCAGAGAAACATAAAGATATGTAATAAATTCTCTGGTTTTTTATTTTTTACTTTTTAGTTCTCCTATGATTACTATAGTCATCCCAATACCCATTAGCACTATTCCAAACCAGAGAAGCCAAATTAGGGGGATCCTCTTTAGCTTGACGACAAACTCTTCCGGTTGGATTTCTGTACTGCCCATAAGGCCATAAAATAAGGCATTATAGCTGGATTCTGTTGGGTGCATAGAGGCATATATGTCTCCTGCAAGAGAGGAGATAATTAACGGCTTAGACACGACCCCCTGATTTGCATAGAAGTACATCCACAGAGTTCCTTGATGGACATCCCCTCCTTCTTTAATCAGAGCATCCATTTTCAGCGCTGTGTATTCCGGGCCTACGAAACCATGCTGTGGATAGTAGACGCGCCCCATATCAGTAAACATAGTAAAATTCCCAAATTCTATTTGTGTCCCTAAAATATCAATAGTGGAATTTGGCTCTGCGAGAATGCTTTTTGGGTCCTTAGCAGAGTCAATTGCAGTGACAAAAACGCCTATTAGTATGATGATGATTGCAAGGTGAATAAGGGTTTTGCCCCATAATTGCAAAGAGTTCCTCCTTTGCATTACTTTAGCGGAATTATAAGCGATAGCAAATCCCGCTGCGATTAATAGCGGAAGCCCGAAATTTGTCAGCGGACTCGGCGTTGGCCCACCGAGGAATGCTAAAATTAGCCCTATACCTAGCACCGCCGCGAGTATCATGATATATCGCCCTAATTTCAGAGCACTGTTGCAACCCAATAACGCAGCCACGAAAGCGAGCGTGAAGGGGAAGCACCAATTGTTATAAAATTGTATACTTGTAGCGCTCATGGGGTTCTCGCTGAAAATGCCACCGATTATTGGCGCGGCATCTCCGAAGAAGCATATAACCAACAAAAACATCAGCGACCAGTAAGCGGCGAAGATAGAGACAGAATAAAGCGAAGCAGTGTCAATATCAAAGCTATAAAGCGGTTTTTTCGCTATTATCGCAAGATAGAGGAAGCATAAAAAAACGCAAAACGCGAACAGCAGAAGCACTGGTCCGACAGGGGATTTCCCAAACGCATGGACAGACTCCAATAACCCGCCCCGAGTAAGAGCAGTGGCGAAGATAATCATAATAAACGTAATCATGAGCGTGAACTCTTTCGCCAGATCTTTGCTCTTTGCAGGCAGGTGAAAGTATGCAGTGAGAGCAAACCAGGGCAGTAAAGATGCCGTCTCTACCGGGTCCCAAGTCCAGTATCCACCCCACCCAAGGACTTCATAGGACCACCAACCACCGAGCGCAATCCCAAGCGTCAAAAACAGCCAGGCTGCATACAGGGAACGTTTTAAAGCTGCTTTTAGTTCTTGCTTTTCGCCTGTTATCATTCCCGCCAGCGTCAGTGCAAATGCGAAGAAGACAAATACGTAACCAAAAAAGACCACGGGCGGATGAACAAGCACCCAAAACGTTTGCAGCAGTGGATTGAGCCCCGCTCCATCCGGGGGCACTATGGGCATGCGCTCAAAAGGGCTCTGAAGCAAGGTGACGAGAAGGAGGAAGATAAGGAAGATGTCCAATATTTTGTATGTGGTGGTGCGAGTCTTGCTTTCTTTTCCTAATCCTTTAAACCGGAACACAAAATATACGAGCACAAAGAAGAAAGTTACAAAGAGCATTGACCCGCTGCTCCCTATCCATGGGTCTCCTATCTTATACAAGAGGGACAAGCTCGATGAACTGTATGTGTACACCTCTTTCAACGAAAAAATATCATTCATGAATGATTGAGTGAGCATGATGTATGAGACTACTACTATTAGGCAGGCAATGGAAAAAGCTATAAATGTGAGTTTAAAATTATTCTTCTCTCCGTGTTTGGCATTTACCCTTAACAAGACGATAAAGTCAAGAACCAGCAAGATGCAGGATAACAGCACGAGCCAGGGGAAGATTAAAGCGAAAAATAAGAGGACTTCTTCTATTACCATTTTTGGTTCAAGCAAATATAAACTTTATGGTATATAAACTCCATTGCAATCCGCCAGTTTTTTAATCCGTACCCGCTCTTCATTTAGCGTGAAATTACCAACATAGTCCTTTGATCTTATTTATTAGAGCTATAAAGTTTAAGTGGTGAGAAGATGATCAATATTGACTTATGATTTATCAGTATTCAAAATATCACATAGTATATATGAGTATCTACATTGAGTGGGTTTACCATGTCTAACGAAAATAGCCAAGAACATCCGCAACTCCGGCTAATCTCCTGGAACATGACCTT
>QBUN01000162.1 GCA_013180565.1 Candidatus Methanophaga sp. GoMg3.2
TGCAAACGACATATTTGAGAATCCAAGGCATCCATATACAAAAACTCTGCTCTCGCCATCATCCGACGATTAAAAAAGAGCCCGATATGGTTGAACTCGAAACAGGGCACTGGATTTTGTGTGATCTGGTTACTCGTTGTATATAACGTATAACTTCTACCTATTTAGGACACAGATTTACGCAGAAAACTATTTCCTCAAATTATCAAATAAATGCCTTACGTTTAACTTCCGGTTTAGTGCCAAAATTAAGTTCTATCATCATTGCATTCTCATAAACAAACCTTTTCCAGAAAACCATTTTATAACCCAGTTTATTATAAACTCGATAGAAGATTCTAATAATCTCCTCCGCCTACTAAACCATCAAAATATTTAAAATCCTGATTATCTGCGTTCATCTGCGTCCGATTATCAAAAATTATTCTTTCTTGATTTCTCCTTCCTATCTTATAGTTGCAAGTTCGTCAAAGAAAATCTTTTCCGTATCCCACGGGCCGGGACTTGCCTCTGGGTGATACTGCACGCATTTTATGCCCAGATATGTGTTTTCAAAGCCTTCTACTGTATTATCATTCACATTTAGCTGCGTTAGTTCCACTATGCCGTCTATCGAATCGATATCAACAGCAAAACCATGATTCTGCGCCGTTATGTACACACGGCCGCTTTTGAGGTCCTTCACGGGTTGGTTTGCACCCCGATGCCCGAATTTTAGCTTATACGTGTCGCAACCAAGCGCAAGCGCTATTATCTGTAAGCCGAGGCAAATACCGTAAATAGGTATCTCACCTGCGGATTTTTTTACCACGTCCATTGCGTTTCTTCCTCGTTTCGGATCTCCGGGCCCGTTAGAAAGCAGCAACGCATCGGGTTCCACATCCAGTATCTCAGATTCACAAGTGTTTGCCGGGAACACGAAAATGTCCAAATCCCGTTCTGCTAAGTTCTTCAATATGTTCTTCTTCACACCCAGATCAATTACCGCTATCCTTTTACCATTCCCTTTTAGCCTGTAAGGCTTCTTGCACGTAACCTGCTCGATCAAATCAAGCTCTGATATATCTGGTTGAGCCCTTGCGAGTTCTAATGCATTTGCTTTTTCTTCTTCGCTACAATCTTCTACCACATTCAAACATGCTTTCATCGTGCCGTATTGTCTCGTCTTTATCGTCAGCATCCTCGTATCTAGTTCGCATATCCCGGGCACTCCTTCGTCTATCAAGAACTGTTCTATACTTCGAGTATTTTTATAATGTGACGGGAACTCGCATTTCTCTCTTACCACAAATCCTTCTACTTTTATCCCGTCTGATTGGAATTTAGCACCGCTCACGCCATAATTCCCGATGAGCGGATATGTGGGCATTAATATCTGGCCCTTATACGAAGGGTCGGTCAGAGCTTCTTCGTAACCCGTAAACGGGGTTGCAAATACGAGTTCACCTAATGCGGTTCCTTCCGCGCCCCAACCTTCTCCTTCTACTACTGTTCCATCTTCAAGTGCGAGTATTGCTTTCATTTTGTAAAATACTCATTTATTGATTTTACTTCCAGTTCGCTACCTTGCATCCCCAATATAGCAGATGCCGCCGCCTTCGCCGCCTGCATCGTTGTTATATACGGAACACCGAGCTCAATACAAGCCCTCCGTATCTGGGATCCATCTTTATAGGACTGTTTATCAGTAGGCGTATTTATCACCAGCTTTATCTCTTGCGTGTGCATCATCTCTATCACATTTGGAGATCCATCTTGCAACTTCTTTAGTTTCTTTGCGTTAATCCCGCACAGCCTTAGATACTCCACAGTGCCTGTTGTGCCGACAATAGAGAGCCCCGCTTTTTTTAAGTTCTGTGCGACAGCCTCTATCTCCGCTCTGTCCTCTTCACATACCGAAATGAAGACCATACTGTCCATATCCAACGGCAATGGATTATAAGCCGCGAGTTCCGACTTGAAAAACGCCGTATCAAACTCGTCATCTATCCCCATCACCTCGCCCGTGCTCTTCATCTCTGGTCCTAAAATAGTGTCAACACCCGTAAACCTCAAAAACGGCAATACTACCTCCTTCACTGCTACATGCCCTAGTTCTACTTCATTAACCTCCAGATCCTTTAGTTTATGCCCCAACATCACCTTAGCCGCGAGCTTTGCAAGTGGCAATCCGGTTGCCTTCGCAACGAACGGGATTGTCCTACTTGACCTCGGATTCACTTCCAGCACGTAAACCACATCATCTTTAACCGCCATCTGAAGGTTGAGCAACCCTTGTATCTGCAATCCGAGCGCTATCCGCCGCGTGTAGTCCCTTACCTTTTCTATAACCCCCATAGACATTGATTGCGGTGGTATAACGCAAGCGGAATCGCCGGAATGAACGCCCGCTTCCTCTATGTGCTCCATTATCGCACCAATCAGAACCTCTTCGCCATCACACACTGCATCTACGTCTATCTCCGTAGCTTTTTCTAAGAATTTATCTATTAGTACTGGCTTCTCCTTTGATACTCGCACCGCCTCACGCATGTATCTAATCAGCTCTTCTTTGTCATACACTATCTCCATTGCTCGTCCGCCCAACACGTAGGATGGGCGAACAAGCACAGGAAAACCTATCCGCGATACTACTTCCTTCGCGCCTTCCAGTGAGGTCGCATATCCGTTATCAGCCTGTGGTATTTGCAGCCGTAGCAGGAACTTGCTGAATCGCTCCCTATCTTCTGCCATATCCATGTTCTCAGGGTCTGTACCCATGATTATCGTCTTTGCTCCCAACCGTTCCAGTTCTTTCTTCAGTGGAACCGCTAAGTTGACCGAGGTCTGACCGCCAAACTGCACCATCACACCATCGTAGTTCTCCTTCTCTATCACGTTCATCACGTCTTCAAACGTCAAAGGCTCGAAGAAGAGTTTGTCTGAGGTATCGTAGTCTGTGGATACGGTCTCCGGGTTGTTATTTATTATATGCGTTTCTATTCCTTCTTCCTTCAGCGCTTTGACCGCATGCACGGTGCAATAATCAAATTCGATTCCCTGCCCTATTCTGATAGGTCCTGCACCAATAATCAACACCTTCTTTCGTGTCGAAGGCTTTAATTCACATTCTTGCTCATAAGAGGAATAGAAATAGGGCGTTTTCGCCTCGAATTCGGCTGCACATGTGTCCACCATTTTGTAGGTAGGCAAAAGACCTTCTTCTCTTCTGTAATCGCTTATCTCTTCACTGCTTCGCCCGGTTAGCGATGCAATCCGCTCATCGGTGAACCCCATTCGCTTCGCTTTTCTCATATTCTCGCGTAGGTTCGCCTTCAATTTCGTCTCCATCTGCACTATCTTCGCTATCTTATTTATGAAGAAGGGGTCTATGCAGCTCAGTTCAGATATCGCTTTTATGCTAATACCTCGTTTCAAAGCCTCGTAAATCGCGAAAATACGATCGTCCGTTGGTATTTCTAAAAGCCGTTTCAGCTCTGTTTCTGACCAGTTCTCAT
>QBUN01000161.1 GCA_013180565.1 Candidatus Methanophaga sp. GoMg3.2
ATGGCAGTTGGCAGATGAGATAAATGGTCTTCCGGGTGAAACTACCGATGACGTGCTAAAAAGCTTGTTGCTCAGGGCTGGCGCGAAATATATAACTAATGCGTTGCAGAAATATGTGGGGCAGATGAAAAGGGGTGAGTCTCCTACTGACCGAACAGAAGTAAGTAAATGGCTCAATCCGGACATACCAGACCTAAAGAATTTTGAAATGATGAGGTGAAAAGATAAGAGATGATAAATCGGCGCACATTTTTGGTAAAGAAGGCTATTTCGGGTGTGTACACATATTACTGAACAAACCGAAAAGTTAAGAAAGAGACCCCATAAACGTATGGATGTCTGCGCCAAGACCGCTCAGAATCATACCCGTGCCAATAGCAGCTAAGAACAAACCCATCAAACGCGTTATCACGTTGAGACCGTTTTGCCCCAAGTGTTCGACGATCTCTTCGGATCCCCGAAAGCAGAGATACGTAATCCCGCAGATCACTCCAAAAGCCAGCAGAGAGAGGATAACATGTATCAGTTCAAAACCGGCGGCATAACCCATTGCCACTGCAATAGTGCCCGGACCTGCTAATAAGGGAATTCCTAATGGTGAAATTGCAACATTGAGTCGCGCTTTACGGCTTGATTCTATATCATCCTCACTTGGTGTGTGGACTTTAGAACCAGACCCCTGCAACATATGATAGCCAATTATAAAGATGATAATCCCACCGGTAATCTGCAGCGCCGGCTGAGTGATGCCAAATAGCTTAAATATGAAATTACCGGCAAAGCTTAAAACGGCAATAAGCACAAATGCAAACAGAAGACTATTTCGCGCAACTGCTTTCTTTGTTGCTACATCATCTCCTTGGGTCAAACTAATGAAAACGGGGGTATTGGCGATTGGATTCATAATGGCAAAATAGCCACCCAAACAAGTACAAAGAAATCCGGCCAACGTTGTTGTATCCGTATTACTTTATTGCACGCCCCATATGCTATGCTCGTCATGAGTTTCCGGGCGTGCCTCGCCCATGCCCCTCCTGAGTCACAACATTAATGTTGATTGAGTTTTCTATATATAAAGGTTATATAATTTAGAAGTGTATGTAATCTTGAGGTTAGCTACACACTCACTTTTTTTTACTCCTTATTGCCTCTAATCTTCTTTCACGTCGTTCAACACGTCTTTCCATCATTTTATTAAGAAAACCTAAAAAAATGCCTACGCCTACGATTACGAATATCACGGTAACTAATTTACCTACTGGCGTTGTCGGTACTAGATCACCATAACCTATCGTTGCTAATGTGATGATAGTGAAATAGAAAGAATCTATCCAACTCCATTTTTCTAGTTGATGGAATACGACAGTACCAACAGTAACCACCGTAATTGCAAGAGAAAGTAATACATAATAGTCAAGATCTTTACTACCTAGTAGTTTCGTTTTTATACCCGCCATTGCCCATATCCTCCCGCTCTTCTTTGATTACAAAGTATATATGTTATTACCACAGTTTGTATTATTTCTTTGATAAAACTTTCTTTTTTAAAGAAAGGTTTTTTGTGCTGCCTGCTTCACTCAGGACCTAATAGCGCAAATAATCTCTGCTGTCTCTTCTTGCGTGAAGTTATGAGGTACGATATAGAAGATCCAGTCGCAGTCTACCCAGAAGTAGTGCGACAAATTATCTGAAGAGGTTTGGTACACCTGCTTTTCGGCAATTGTTTGCGCTTTCAGATCAGAAGCCCAACTGCCACCCCAGTTCTGCATACCTATCGCCATCTTCTCGTTTTCGATCCTCGCAGTCGTTTCGTTTTGATATAGAGTTGTCCAGAGCGTTAACATTCCGCCTTCTTTCATGTAGTGTACAATTGCCACATCCTTGATCTGTTCAATATTGCCAACATGCGATTGTTTCACACGCTGTAAAGCATCCGGACCGGAGGCTACAACCATTTTGTCCATGCCAAGCAGCACATCAGGAGCGATCTCAGCCGCGGCACTCGCTTCTACTACGGGCTGCTGAGGGGCTGGGAACATGGTGAGAGCGAGATAAATAGAAGCCGTCACCAGCAGGATAGCAAAGACGATCAGCAGGATTTTTTGGACTCTTTCCATTTTGCATTCTCAGCTCAAAGAGCCTCTGTTTTTTGTGCTGTTTCATCCCGTTTTACAACCAGAACAGGTCGTTTGGAATTTCGAATTACCTTTTCAGAAACCGAGCCCAGCAGCAACTCCTTGACATTGCTCTTGCCATGCGAGCCGAGCACAATAAGCGAAACGTTTTCTTCTTCTGCGGTTTTTACTATTTCCTTGCGCGGAACCCCTTCGGGCATTTTTACGGTCACTTTCAGCCCCACCGTTTCTATCTCCGTCTTAAGTTCATCCAATTTCTTCTTGACATTTGCTATCATCATCTCCTGGACTTCATAGTCATATGTCACTGGCGTCTCTCCGAACCCCGCAACTCCTGTTGTCATTGTTGCTAGATCTCGCATGTCTATTACATACACGACCACGACCTCTTCTGCACCTGCGTCCTTCAATTTCTTTACATATTCCCCTGCCTTAACGGCACAATCAGAGAAATCCGTTGGATACAATATCTTTCTAAACATTTTCCCACCCGCCCAAATCGGCAGTCCCCGTTACGGAAACGCGCTTGTCATCTCCGATCCTATGTACATATATATATGTATGTATGTATCATTACAGTATTAAAGATATATAAAATTGTTTATGATTTAGCTTGACTTTGTCCCTAAAATGTCCCTTTTGTGCCTCTTATAAAATAAATATCTTTATCACTGGATCAGTTTCGGCGTATAGTATACTATATCCCTTTCTTTTCTCCATGCCTCTTTTAATTTCGCCGCGTCCAAAAATCCTCTTGCACGTTCAATTTCAAGAAGAGCTTTGGTTATGCTATTGGAGATAGTAAATTTGGGTCAAACATTTTACTACTTCTCTTTTGCTATTGGCATTGTTACCTTCGGCTCTTGCGTGTAACTGCTGCACGCTAAACCTTCTCATAATATGTATATAAATTTTCTTTTTACAAAACAGTTTCTTTCTACGAGAAAGAACCTGTGCTAAGAAAGACTGTAATTCTTTTGGTAAAGCCTTTCCATCTAAGAAAAAGTTTGTACTAAAAGAAAACAAGTATATTATTCGGGTTTGTATATTCCTCACCCAATCGCCACAGTATCTCTCATTTTCTTCATACCATGTTTTATCACCAATCACTATCCGGGTCTTTTTTGAATATTTCTAAGTTTTTACTAATCCAATTACGATAGCTACCCTCATAGTTTAAAACGGATAAAAATATTCTGTGAACCAAAGCCATCAGTTTATCGTATACTTCAATTAAAGCATCAAATTCTCTTTCGGATATTCCTCTATGTGTTATATTGTCTCTAACTTTAATTAGATCCCCTAAGTCCTCTATAATATCTCTATATCCTATTTTATAGTAGC
>QBUN01000160.1:0-1175 GCA_013180565.1 Candidatus Methanophaga sp. GoMg3.2
TGCTAAACGATGGCCGTTTATTTATGCGTAGGGCGCCGTGGCTGATGATCTTTCCCGGTTTGGCGATAATGATAACGATTTTGGCATTTAATCTGCTTGGCGATTGTCTGAGGGATGCATGGGATCCGCGGTTAAGAGAGAAGAGAATAGAATAGAGAGGTAGAATGCGGGTATTTGTGTAGGTGTTTTACATTTGCACTCTGCATTTTGCAATGAATAGCTCGAAATCCACAAGATTTTGAGCTTTTACGGCTGTATTAACACAAAAGGCTAACAACCTGTTTTTTTTCGGTGGTTTTACCCCTTTTTGTCATGGTTGTCCGCTTTTAAACCATCTTCATCTTCCCCCAAAAATAGCCGTCGTGCTACGAATCAAATAAAGGTCACATTTAATATCACCTATTTGCATTTCATCCGAAATTTTAGGTGATAATTGAGCCTCTTTCTTAAATTGATGCGCGAATATTGAAACATTTAAATATTGGGCTTTTGATATAGCATATCATGGCAGAGATTCATAAAAATGGACGTCTGAGTAATAGGATGTGCTATTGTGCAGTAGAATCCATAACCGAAGAAATCATGGAGATCTATTCAGTGATTAAAGGTGCAGATCAGAACCTATCGAACAATCTTAACACTGTTTTTCAACGACTTGACTATCTGATTGCGCAGGATATATGTGATAAACATGCAGAAGAGTTCATCTATAATCCTGGATTTAGTTCCGCATTTGATGCCATTACCAGTTTTAGAAGTCTGTATACAGCGGAAATCGAAGTTGGACATGCAAAAGCCATAATAAAGAGCGGAGATCCGTGGAGAACACTCAAAAAATTCGCTTATATCCCCAATTACCTCCAGCTGGCTAAGACCGAATATCAAGGATCACAGCTTAAGCCAGGAGACCATGTTCTGTTTCTCGGTAGCGGACCACTGCCTATCAGTCTTATAATTCTTTGTCGTCTGTATCGGCTAAGAGGGGTCGGGATTGAGCAAGAACCAGACAGAGCGGAACTATCAAGAATGGTGTTGCAGAAACTGGGGCTTCCTGATCAGATCAGAATAATCGAGGGGAACCAGTATACGCTGCCCCTGGAAGAGAAGTCCGAACTAATTATGGTAGCGGCACAAGCAGAGCCCAAAAAGGCGATCTTTGATCATCTGGCAGAGAT
>QBUN01000160.1:1554-3462 GCA_013180565.1 Candidatus Methanophaga sp. GoMg3.2
ATGACAAGGGTCTGTTTTTAGTTTCAAATTCCCTCAGCTTTTCAAGATTATTCACTGATATATTCCTTAATCCGACTTCAGTAAGTAGATCAACTACATCGTTTGGCGTAATTCCGTTAAAAAATGGCAATTGATCTTTTATCGTAGCGTAATGGCTCATGAACATGCGAGGATTTCGGTTTTCGGTCAAAAGGACAATCAGACTACCAATAAATCTGCGTAGACGCATGTGTATTGCAGGATCGTGCCACCGTCCATCAATAAGTATGAGTTTACCACCGGACTTTACAACGCGACTCCACTCATTGACTGCTGTTTTGGGATCGGGTAATGTCCAGAGAAGATACCTATTCATCACGATGTCGAAAGACCCGTCATCAAACGGCAAGTTTTCCGCATCTCCATGCATAAAATCAACAGTTAGCCTTAATCTGTCCGCGTTACACCGTGATTTTTCTAACATACAATTAGATATGTCTATTCCTGTTACTCTATGCCCCAATTCCGCAAAGAGGAGCGCTAAAAAGCCCGTACCTGTCCCGACATCTAAAATATTGAGATTTTTTTCTGTCCCGATCTCTGTTTTTAGTATGGACTTCCAGAAGTGTTCAGCAGCATTTTGCGATTTATATACATTTCTGTCATAAGTCTGGCTTCTTCTGTCCCAATACAACCCCACCCTATTTTTCACATCCATCACAAAACCCACCACATATTATAACAACATTTTACTATATCATATTATTACTCACTTATTTATTTTGCATCAATATGAAAGACTATTACGCTATACTTGAAATGGTGTGGCGATGACTGTACTCGGTTCTATCTAGCCTGATTCTGTACCTGCACAAAAATCGGTGGCTTTTTAAGCAGACAATGCAAAATGAGAAAACACAAAAATTAACGATTTTATTTCATATTTGCACTCTGCATTTTGCAAATAAAAATTTAATATAGATAACATATTTTATTCACTTATGTCGCTGTTAAGCATAACCCAGTTGCAGGTGCACTTCCCTACACAAGACGGAGTGGTAAAAGCGGTAAATACAATTGACCTCGAGATAGCGAATAACGAGCGGTTAGGGCTAATAGGGGAAACGGGCTGTGGGAAAACAGTGTTGGGAATGTCCATTATACGCCTACTCCCACCATCCACAACGATAGAAGGAGAGATCATGTATAAAGGCAAGGACCTTCTAAAGCTAACAGAAAAGGAAATTAGGAAGATACGGGGAAAGGAGATAGCAATGATACTTCAGAATCCAACAACCTCCTTAAATCCCGTTTTGAAAGTCGGTGACCAGATAGCAGAGGCAATAAAATTACATCAAGGCTTGGATAGACGAGCAGCAAAAGCGAAAGCAGTAGAAATGCTCGAAGCTGTGAAGATCCCTGATGCTACAAAACGAGCAAATGAGTACCCGCATCAATTCAGTGGCGGGATGAAGGAAAGAGCAATGATCGCAATGGGACTTGCATGCGACCCAGCGATGATTATCGCAGACGAACCAACAAAGGGATTAGACGTTACGGTAAAGAAGCAGATAGTGAAGCTTATGAAAGAAGTGACGACACAAAAAACAATGCTATTCATAACGCATGATTTAGGTGTCGCTGCAGAGATATGTGACAATATCACGGTTATGTATGCAGGCGAACTCATGGAATACGCGAATACCGAAGCGATATTCAAAAGCCCACTGCATCCATACACGCAGGGATTTCTCAATTCGTTGCCTAGTATGGGCTTAAAGGCGATAAAAGGCATGAGCCCTTCCTTGATCAATCCCCCTTCGGGTTGCAGGTTCCATCCAAGATGTGACTTTGCGGATGCGAAATGCAAGTCCGAGCATCCGGAACTGATAGAGGTAGAAAAGAGCCACTATGTGAGGTGTTTTCAGT
>QBUN01000159.1 GCA_013180565.1 Candidatus Methanophaga sp. GoMg3.2
ATGAGGGTCACTACGGTATAGCCTGAAAATCTATTATATCTGCTATAATATACTACCCTATTTTGTAGTTGGAGGGGCAAGCATTGCAGAAGGATAAAAGTTGGTATCAAAAATCAGTAGAAGATGCTTTTGACGCCTTAGAGTCCAGCACTGCGGGGCTCAGCACCGGCGAGTCAAGGGCGAGGCTGGAGAAATATGGTTATAACGAGCTGAAGTTCAAGAAATCAGATGGCCGTATCGCGAGTCTACTGCAGTGGGCAGGAATACAAAGTAACTGGCGTAGGTTATGAACCTCTGGGACAGTTCTTTATCAGGGATAGAGCAATTAATCCGGAGCAAGAGACTGATGAACTGATCGAAACGTTGAAAGCAGGTTACATGTGCAACAATGCCACTCTCGCAGAAAATAGAGATGGAGAAGGATATAACATTGTAGGCGATCCCACGAAAGGTGCCTTCGTAGTTTCGGCAATAAAAGCCGGAATTACCTCGCGTCTTACCAGACTTGACGAGATACCGTTTACGCCCGAGCAGCAGTATATGGCAACTCTGTACGCGGGTGCAAATGGAAATAGAAATAGGAATGTAAATATAATCTATGTGAAAGGTTCACCCGAGAATGTTTTAGCTGCCGGCCTGCGAATGCGCAGATAATTTTCAGTAAAAAAGGCAGAGGGCTTCAATAGATACCATTACGCTTTTAAATATCTAAATCTATTTACAACAAACACAATGGAAAAAGAGAGAGATACAACACAGGATTTTTATGAACTCTCTGTGAACGAGGTAATGGATAAGAGGCTGCCGTTAATAGAAAAAGATGCGAGTTTAGACTGCGTTTTATCTATCCTAACTGAAAGCGATCACATCTGGATTGTTGAAAGCAAAGGAAGCAAAAAGTTGGTGGGAATAATAACAGAACACGATATTTTAGACATTTGTTCGCCAAGAAAAAAAAAATCATACTTTGGATTGCCAGATAAAAAGTCTTTGCACTTTGAAACTTTTGAAAAAGCGGGGCACATCATGTCCCGAAATCCAATAAGATGCAGCCAGGATGAAAAAGTGAAAGAAGTATTGGATAAAATGATAGTTCATAGGATAAAACAAAATCCAGTAGTAGAAAGCGAAGAAATAACAGGCGAGATAACACTTCATCTGTTGATAAGAAAGTTTTATACGCTCATAAGAACTCCAGATGAGGGATAAGATGATGATTAGATGGCAGTAGAAAGCGTTATTTTAGTGATTGGAATTGCACTTACATTCGGGTTTGTTATAGAAAAAATAACTCATCATTTTCGGCTCAACAGCAATAGTAGGATATATTGTCATTGGTATATTATTAGGACCCGCATTTCATATTGTAAAATTGGGGCAATTGCACCGAGTCCTGTCACTACACCTATTATTATGCTCCAATGAACCCGCCTCTGTCTCTATCTCAGCTCTTTTGTGCTAACTTCCTTTATCACTGCCACTTTTTATCCCCTATCCTTTTAAAAGCATCCTATTACTTTATATCCTCATCTATGGAAGATAATTTTACTATGGTCAAATACATCATACGCAGCTCGCTTCACATAATCGTTTACAATGAACCATGCCAACGCATAGCCCCAGACAAACAACGCCAGTTTCCAGCCAATTGGTGGCAGAAAGATACCATAAACAACAATCAATGTGGCAATTAACTGTGTTGAGATAATAGCTAATAGTAGAACCTTAGCGGGTCGGATAGACCAGAAAGGACCCCTTGTTCGTGCTACAAAGATAGTCAAGTGCCCTGCCACGGAGAGCTTCAGGTAAATGAACGACTGAATGCACTCCGATGACAGGTGTAACATTTCTTCACCTATGTAAAGGATACCAAACGAAGAGATGACACCAGCAGTGCCCAGAACGGTCGCTATCCCAAGCACTACTCGCATATTCCACTTCTCCGGCTTATCCGAATATTTAACATTGTCGTATGCGATAGTTATAATTGGAAGATCGTTTAGCAGTGCCAGAAGGACAATCATAAGTGCTGTGATAGGATAGAAATTAAATACCAGTATGGATAGTGTCATGAAAAATAATACCCGGATCGTCTCGGCAATGCGGTAGATGGCATAATTATTCATCCGCTGAAAGGTTTTACGGCTTTCCTTTATGGCATCAATGATAACTGATAACCCTGGCAGTGTCAGAACGATGTCGGCTGCGGAACGTGCAGCATCTGTGGCACTTTCCACAGCAATACCGACATCTGCCTTCTTCAAAGCGGGTGCATCGTTTACTCCGTCACCGGTCATCCCAACGATGTGCCCTTTTGCCTGGAGACATTCCACGATGCTATATTTGTGCTCAGGGAAAACCTCTGCAAAACCATCCGCATCCTCAACGAGTCTCTGCGATTCTGAGTCCTTCTTATCTACAAGACTTGGAGATGGTAGGATATTAGTACCGAGATTGATCATCCGCGCAGTTTCTTTGGCAATGGCTGTATGGTCTCCCGTAACCATTTTCACCTGAACACCCATATTCTGAGCGGTTCTAATGGTCTCTGCGGAATCCACGCGAGGTGGGTCGTACAGGGGAATTATTCCCACAAACTCCCACTCACCCTCTTTGTTTGTCCTTGCCACACCCAAAGCTCGGTAGCCCTTTTACAAGGACTCTTTGATTGACTGCATCTTCAATCTGTAGTGCATTCGCAGCAAGCGATAGAATCACCTGCGGTGCCCCCTTGGACACTTTAAAGACGTTTCCTTCTGTATCGCGTATGCTTGCTTCTGTCTTCTTATGGACTGGGTCAAAGGGTGTGAACGCAGTTACTCTATATCTATCAATTTGTGTTTGTAGCGCCTTTGCATCTCTCAGGATTGCGATGTCAATCGGGTCCTGGTCCTCTTCACGGGATGCGAGAGCACCCAAAAGAATGACCTCCTCTTTGGTATAATCGGAAAAGGGAACAGGTTCGGAAAGTGTCAACTTGTTCTGGGTTAGTGTCCCTGTTTTGTCCGAGCAGAGGACGTCCATACCAGCCATCTCCTCAATAGCAGCCAGTTTGCTGACTATTGCCTTTCTTTTCGCCAGTGCCGCGGCGCCGACTGCCATCGTGACTGATAGTACTGCAGGCAGTGCAACGGGAATGGCTGCCACTGTTAAGACTAACGCAAACTGTAGTGTTTCTATTAGACTCTCATGACGGAACATGGCGACCATGAAGATGAGAACAACAAGGAAGGTTGCTAAAACAATCAGATAGTCCCCTATTTTGATTATGGCTTTCTGGAAATGGCTTTCCGTTTTCGCTACTTCCACCAATTTTGCCGTTTTGCCAAAGTAGGTGTTCATTGCGGTAGCATACACTACGGTGGTCATCTCTCCTAGTTTGATAATCGAACCCGCATAAGCTACATCCTCTGCATGCTTCTCCACTGGTAGCGACTCACCGGTCAGCGC
>QBUN01000158.1 GCA_013180565.1 Candidatus Methanophaga sp. GoMg3.2
AGAGATAGCGAAATTGCGGCTTTGGCTCTGGCTTGCCGACTCTTACGAGCCAGGGCACATAAAACCATTGCCTAATATTGACTACAACCTCAGGGTCGGGAATAGTTTAATTGGATACGTAGACTTAAGCGAGTTCAAGAGCGCGAAACTCACGCTCTCTGATTTTCTACGGGATGAAGAAAAACCCACTTTAGACTGCCTTCTCAAAGGGCGGAATGACCTAATCCATGAGTATAAGATGACCTGGGGTGAAGAGGCGAAGGAATTAAAAAGTTCAGTGCAGGAGCTCGATGCGAAAATAAGCAATCTGCTGAATGCTGATCTTTACCGAGAGTTTCGCGAGAAGAAGATAGAAATAAATAGGGCGGAGTTTTTGAAAATTGAATCCATTCCATTGGGGCTTTGAGTTCTACGAGGTTTTCGATCTGGAGAAGCCGAAAGCGGAAAGGGGGTTTGATGTTGTGATTGGGAATCCGCCTTACGTGAAGCTTCATAACATTGATAAAATCTCACTCAAATATTTTTTTGAGCACTACCAAACTGCTGAAAAAAAATGCGATTTATACGCTTTTTTTACTGAGCGAGTGTTAAAATTCCTGTTAAGGAATAAGGGAATGTTAGGCTACATAATATCAAATACTTGGTTGAATCTAGATAGTTTCACAAATTTGAGACAGATAGTTACAAAAGATAATAGACTAATTCAGATTGTCACTTTGGATAATCCATTCTCTAAGGTAACTGTGACACCAATAATTTTTTTTGTTGAGAAGGATCACCTTGATGAATATAAATTCCTTTTTTCCCACTTTGACATATTTTCTCAATGTTTTATTGATAAAAGGGAGATTTCATCAGAAACTATCTTTCCTCCAGGATATGTAATTGATTTGACAATTTCAGAAGACTCTTTAAAAATACTTAATAAAATTAGTCAACAAAGTATTGCTTTAGAGAATCTAGCAAAACTTCAATATGGGATTATGACTGCGGATAATGAAAAATTTGTAGTTTCTGAACCTAAAACTGAGTATCATAAGCCACTTTTAAGTGGCGAAGATATTAGAAGATTTTATGTAAACTGGCTAGGAAACCGATATGTGGATTATAGACCAGAGGAAATGAAAAAGAAAAAAACTGCTCGGCCAGGGGAACCTGGACGTTTTGAGCGAGACAAAAAAATAATATTCCAACGTTATAGTTCCAGAAAGTTAATAGCAACACTTGATACATCTCAATTCTATACATTAGGTACTACGATTATTGGCTATTCTACATCCCAGTATTCAAATGAGTACTTCTTAGGACTCATAAACTCAAAACTTCTGAGTTGGTGGTATGGCCGAGCTTTTACGTCCCCCACAAATTATATTCGCGAGTTTGAGATACTTCCTGTTCGTACCATAAACTTTTCGGATCCTGTAGAAAAAGCTCGGCATGAAAAGATAGTCAAGTTGGTGGAGCAAATGCTTATGCTGCATGGACAACTGGCCCAAACGACGACAGAAACAGATAAAGCCCTGCTTCAACGGCAGATTAATGCAACAGACCAAGAAATAGATAATTTAGTTTATGAACTGTACGAGTTGACTCCAGAAGAAATAGCCATCGTTGAGGGGGGGTTCGAAGTAGGTAAAGCATTTGGGAGGATAAAAAAGCGCTGATACAAATATGAGCGAAATAAAGAAGATAAATGGTCATGAGTGGGTGAGTGTGATTGTGAGTGAAGTTAATCAAAATAAAGGAGGCAAAGACTAATGAAGGGACTCCCCCCAGAAACTATACTGCAGCTTATAGAAGAAGCGATAAATTACATTGATAAACAAACCCCAAACTTCTCACTGTCCGGAATAGCCAATATAGACAAATACGATGCATGTGTGGATGTAATTCTCAACCACCATCAATACAAAAATAAGAAGACTATCGAAGAATATTTTTATGATTTAAAATGCTCTGACGAATTTGTTAAAGAAAATATTCTAAAGCCCGCCTTAAATAGCCTAAAGCAGGATAAGAAGGTAACTATTAAGCCATTCAATCAAAAAATTTCGGAATATAAGACTAAAAGCGTTTCAAGAGGCAATAACAAGTGGTATTTCATATTCCCGGTTAATTTTCGCTTGGAATCAAAAAACGGCATTCAAAAAGAATTTAAGATTTGTGATAATGTGGTGCAATTACTTAATTATCGCGATTTCTGGGAATCTGATTTCTGGTCAGACGATGTAAAAAAACAATTGAAAGACTCTTTTCATGATAATAGAAATAGGCACAAATATAATTGGGCAGTCACAAATGGAGAAGGGAAAGACAGGTTATTTGCTCTTGAACTGTCGGTTAAAATTATAAATAGATTCTTAGGAGCCGTTAATCTTTCATTATGGATAAACAGAAGAGAGATAAGACGTGATAGATGGACTAGATACCCAGAAACAACAGGATACTCAGAGATAGTAACTCCTTCATATGTTTTAATGTATGATACTAACAAACAATTTGAAGGTTTATCTCATTTTGAAGTTGGACGTGCAGTGGATAAATATGTAGTATTCAGAGATGGCACTAGAAAGGAGTATCAAAACTTGATAGCTATTTTTGAGGATTTGAATAGGTTATATAAAGAAAGTGAGGTATACAAAGTTATTTGTGAAGCTCTGGAGATTTATAATTTGGCACTTAACAAGATTGGATACGATTCAGGGTTTTTAGACCTATGGACTGGGCTAGAGAAGATGACGTTTAAAAGAAGAAAAGGGCGTAAAAATGATATCCCCTACCATACAATAATTAAACGGCTATTCGAGATAATGATAAATCCACCAGAGATAATTGAAATAAGACTAAACGAGATGTTAAATAAAAGACATCAACTGGTTCATGGTGGTAAATACGATATAATTTCTCGATCAGACTTTAATTTCTTGAAATGGAAATATGAGAGGGTCCTTTTGTTCCTCATGGACCATAACAATAAGTTCAAAACAATAGACGAAATCGAGTTGATTTATGATAATAGTGGTAAGACAAAAGACGAATTAGAAGAGGAGGTAAGGATAATAAAAGACGTGGAGGTAAGGGTAATAAACTATCTCCTAGAGCAAAAAGAAATCTCGCTTAAAAATAGCGAAGATGAGAAGTCATAAATGGGTGAAGGCGATAGAAAGAGAAAAGTGAAGAACATAATGACAACCATCAAAGAACATATACACAATTACGCAAAGAACGAACGTTATTTCAATATAAACGACTTGAGGAACTATTTTAATATGAAAAAAAATTGACTACAAAAAAGACGCACTGAAAAAATATCTCTATCTCCTAAAAACCGAAAACGTTATCTATGGCGCAGGCAGAGGCTGGTATTCCACAATAAGACATGATTTTGTATTGGATAGAAAGCCAGTAGAAGAAATTGGGGCGTTAATAAAA
>QBUN01000157.1 GCA_013180565.1 Candidatus Methanophaga sp. GoMg3.2
ATGAAGAGCGTGGAATATTACAAAAAGAACCATCGGAAACTGTAATCGAAGCGGTCAATTTCTTTAAACACGAGCTTGTGAGAACAGTTCTTGATTTGGGGTGCGGAACAGGAAGGCATACTGCATATCTGCTCGAAGAGGGATTCCAAATTTATGGCTGCGATTCGTCCGAAGCGGCCTTAGAACTCGCAATGGCGGCACTACCTGCGGTTAACTTTGAAACGTGCAATATGACTTCCCTTCCTTATGAAGATGGTTTTTTTGATGCCGTTATCTCTAACCATGTCATTCAGCATGGTACGAGAGCGGAGATAAAAGTGGCAATATCCGAAATAGGCAGGATATTAAGAAAAGGCGGACTCCTGTTCTTAGTGGCCATTTCAACAAAGCATCCAAAATATCTGACGGGAACGGAAATTGAACCAAACACGAGGATAAATACCGACAGTGTAGATGGAGACCTACCACACCATTTCTTTACCGAGAAAGAACTGAGCACACTTTTTAGTAAACAATTTAAAATCGTGAAATTAGACCATTTTGAGGCGCCTAGTGAGTTGGATGCGAATAAGGAAACGGCTGCGTGGAAGATGTATGCAAGGCGACTCTGAACGTTTTTGCATTATTGGTAATACAAGAGCACGCAAAAGCGAATTTCGCTTACCAAAAACACACACCCACGTAAATGAGAGATATCAAAGTCACCTATGCTTATTCCAAACTCAACCCTATAAATAAACAAAAATGTAGAAGGTGGTTAACGTGGAAAAAGAAAAAGCAATAAAAATTCTGATTGCTTTGGCAGTAGTATTAGCAGCAATATGTGTTTTAAGTACTACAGCGCAGATGTGCGAAGCAAGAGAGCTAAAAGAGTTGCATATAGGTTACCAGCCAATCACACACCACATTGCAGAGATGACCGCAATGGAGAAGGGCTGGTGGAAAAGAGACCTGGAAAGATTCGGGATAGAAAAAGTTACTGACACTGAATTCCCATCCGGTCCGCCAGAGATGACCGCGATGATGGCTGGAGAACTTGATGTTGCATACGTTGGCACAGCTCCTCCTATTTCTGCAATAGATAAAGGATTGGATGCGAAGATAGTAGCAGCAGTGAATATAAATGGCTCTGCTATTGTTCTTTCGCCCGAACTCGCAGCGAACTATACCTCTCCAGAGGACTTGAGAGGGCTGAAAATAGCTACTTTCCCTCCAGGCTCCATTCCGGATACCATACTCAAGAAATGGCTGAAAGATAATGGAATAGACCCCGAGAACGACCTTGAAATTGTTCCAATGGAACCCGGAAATGCAATAACGGCGATAGATGCAAGGGCTGTGAATGGTGTATTCCTTCCAAGCCCTTCACCAACGATAATAGAATTGGAAGGAGCGGGAAAAATAGTGGTTCTTTCTGGAGATATGTGGCCCGACCATGCATGTTGTTGCCTGTTAGCAAGTGGTGAACTGATCAGAGAACACCCTGAGCTTCTTGAGCAGATAATCCGAATACACATAAACGCAACAGAGTATAATATCGAGCATATAGATGAAGCCGCAGAGATATTTGCGGGAAAAGTAGGCTGGGACGTGGAGAAGGTAAAGAAGTCATTCAATAGAACAGACATGAAATGGATTCATAATCCACATATTGAGATTCCTTCCACGCTTGAATATGCAAAAGTGGACTACGAAATGGGATAGTCTCTTACATTTTGCTATAGGTTTAGGTGCGGGGGCAGTTGTGGGAATAACATTAGGTGCCTTAATGGGCTGGTTCAAAATGGTATATAGAGCGATATTAGATGGGAAACCGATAACCGAACCAGGGCGGGATAGGTGTATGGTATTTCAGGAATTCGCTTTATTCCCGTGGAGATCTGTCCTTGCTAATGTAACTTTTGGCTTGGAAAAAATAAAAATTCCAAAGGAAGAGCGGCAAGAAATCGCTCTGCGGTATATAGATATGCTGGGGTTAAAGGGTTTTGAGAACATGTATCCGCATGAGCTATCCGGGGGTATGAAGCAGCGAGTGGGGATTGCAAGAGCGTTGGCTATCGACCCTGTAATCTTACTTATGGATGAACCTTTTGGGGCGCTAGATGCACAGTCGCGGATGTTATTTCAATCAGAACTCCTGGAGATATGGGAAAATACAGAAAAAACCATATTGTTTGTAACGCATAGCGTAGATGAGGCGGTTTTTCTCGCAGACAGGATATTTGTAATGACTGCAAGGCCTGGGAAGATGAAAGAGGTAGTAAAAGTGCCCCTTAAGCGCGAAAGAAACAGGACGAGCCCTGAATTTAGCGCGATAAGGTCAAAAATATTGGCGATGTTACAAGCTGTCCCACAAACCAATTATAGAATTTTATTGTACATAAAGACAATGACCGTAAATCAACATAAATCGAAAGTTCATGACACTCCGAGAGGTAATATGAATAAAAACCTAAATACTTGATACCCTAAATGCAAAATTAGCTATCAAACCCTTAATATTACATAATGTAGCCACACTACCACCTAATTTACCCCACATCACCCTCAGATTATGAGCGGTGCACACAAGATTATGCTCTATCCGCACGTTTTCTAGCCCTCTTGTATAAAACTCCCGAAACTTCATATTTTGCTTAATGTTGCCGAAGGGCCATTCAACAGTCTCCTTACGCTTCTTGTATTCCTCTTTCCCTTCCTCGGAACACATTTTACCTGCCATATGCCTACGTTCTGCCTCGTAGTCATCGCTCGTGATCTTTCTTTGTTTGTTTTTACCGGCACATTCCTCCTTGAAAGGACATTCTCCACAGTTCGCACCATAATGTGAGTATTGTGGCTTACCTTTATACTCGTACTCCCCCTTTCTGGTGAGTATCTCGCCATTAGGGCATATAAATTGGTCATTCTCTTCATCATACACAAACTTGTCCTTCGAGTAAGGACCGTCTTTTACCTTCTTACCATTCATCTCTTGAGCCTGCTTGCTGTCTGGAATATAACCATCCACCTCTTTCTCCTCCAAATACCGCAGGTTGGGACCTTTGAAGTAGCCATTGTCCATACTCACCTTTGTCCATCCTGGCAAGCCGTCTATGTTCTCCTCCGTCATTTCTAGCTGCGGCTGCAACTGGTAATGGTCAGTGCAGTCCTGAGTAACGTCATTAGCAAGAATTATACCCGAATCATGGTCTACCGTTATCTGAGGATTGTATGATAACTCCTTACGTTTCTTCTTGTTCTCCATAAATCGAGATTCTGGATCGGTTATGCTGACGACACCTTGTCCACTCTTTGTAAGCTCTTCCTCTGCCTTATCGAGCTTTTCCATTATTACCTCCTTCTCTTTTTCATTGCCGAGCACATGCTGCACGATAATTTTCTTCGCAGCGCCCTTCATTTTCTGGCCGGAAGCT
>QBUN01000156.1 GCA_013180565.1 Candidatus Methanophaga sp. GoMg3.2
AACTACGGACGCTCAACATTCAACATGCCCCTCATGTAATCTGCTTCAGCGGATAGTAGGGATATTGAGTTACCCATACAAAACAGCGAAGAGCCATCTCATTAAATTTATCTCTTATTTCTGGAGTATCAGCTTCTATTATTTCTATTCCCCTTTCCTCTAAAAGCGCTTTACGGTCATCACTTAAACTAGCCATCCCAGAAGTACCTTTTCTGATCACTACAACTTCAGGATTTTCCTTTAATACATGCTCCATTATTTGATGGTTTTTAGTATGTTTCCAAAGCATTCTTTTACCGTGGGATGTGCATAAGGAGCAGGGATTATTTAAAGTTATGCATTAGGATTCCAGTATGGGAAAGCCAAAGAAAAGAGTTTCTCCGAGGATCGCCAACTAGGTAAATCGGGACTTCGAAAGGCTTATCCTCCTATCCATAATCGGTGCACTGTATAAATAAGCGGAAGCCGTATCTCGCCACTAAAGATTAATTGGCTAAGCGTTAAAAAAACCCTTTCTACCGAAGGAACGATAATCGGGGGGAAAAATAAAGACAATAATTCCCAAAACCCAAAGAGGACTATAATTCCCGATAGCCGCTTAAGCCAATTTGAAAAGTTAGAAAGGCAGAAAAGGTAAAATACCATAAAGTATTCATAACTATTGGTGGGACTAAATGGCTGAACTAACGTCTGTTATCAATCATTCGGTTATGATAACGATATTTGTCTTTGTAATGATGCTTATCGTTGATTATATAAACGTCTTAACAAAAGGGGATATGGAAAAGGCGTTGAAAGGAGGGAGAAGCCGACAATACGCTATTACATCTTTCCTCGGCGCAACGCCCGGCTGCTTAGGCGCATTTGCGAATGTTTCTTTTTATGTCCACGAGTTGTTATCATTTGGCGCCATTGTAGGGGGGATGATTGCTACCTCGGGAGATGAAGCATTTGTAATGTTAGCGCTTTTTCCTAAAGAGGCAGTGTTCCTTTTTGCTGTGCTGTTTATACTGGGTATTATAGGCGCTAGGATAGCAGATAAAGCAGCATCTCTGTTTAAAATAGTTCCTTGTCAAGAATGCAAGTTACAAAAGGTTCATTATGAAGAAGAGTGTCGCTGCTTTGCACCAGAAGTATTAAAGAATTCCCCTAAGCTTTCTTTACCCAGATACGCACTTTTTTCCTTTCTTTTTATCCTTCTTGTAGTGATAGGAATGGGGATAGTGGGACCGCAGACATAGAATTGGCAGAGAATAACACTCTTTTCTTTGCTGTTGATAACTGCATTTATCGTAGCTACTGTACCAGACCATTACCTTAAGGAACATATATGGGAACATATAGTAAAAAAGCACCTATGGCAGGTATTCTTGTGGACGTTTTTCTCGCTGCTTTTCATCACCTTTGGACTTCAATATTGGGATTTAGAAGGTTTTGTCAAGGCAAATATGATATTGATATTACTGATTTGTGCGCTTGTGGGAATAATACCTGAGTCTGGACCGCACATGATTTTTGTGATGATGTTTGCAAACGGGCTCATCCCCTTCTCAATACTGCTCACCAGTTCCATTGTTCAAGACGGACATGGAATGTTGCCTCTATTCTCTTACACGATAAAAGATTCGGTCTTGATAAAGTTATTCAATCTTATATTTGCAATCGTAATTGGGTTGCCTCTATTCCTTTTAGGTGTCTAAGATCCCATCTATCTTCGCACTACAACTTGGACATCGTGAGTCTCGTATTTTATTCTCCAGAATCTGGAATCCATAGCGCCTGATTAGCAACTCTCCGCATTGGTAGCAGTAGGTATTCTCCCCGCCCTCACCCGGAACATTGCCCTCATACACGTATCTCAATCCTACATCCAGCCCAATTTCCCTCGCTTCACGTAAGGTAGTAACAGGTGTTGGAGGGAGATGAGTTAGCTTATATGTGGGATAGAACTGAGAGATATGCCAGGGTATGTCCACGCCTACACTTTTGATGAATTCGGCAATCGCTCTGAAATCCTCTTCAGAATCGTTCAACGTTGGTATAACCAGCGTGGTTACTTCAACCCAAACGCCCAAACTCTTGTAGAGCCTTATCGCATCCAGGACGGGTTGCCGGTGCCCACCGCAAATTTTTCGATACAGGTCCTCGGAACCTTTCAGGTCTACATTTACCGCATCTAAATAAGGGGCGAGAGTGCGTATAGCCTCTTCCGTAATGTGTCCGTTTGAAACAAAGACATTGCATATCCCTTCTTTACGCGCCAATCTGGCGGTGTCATAAGCAAACTCGAAAAAGATGGTCGGCTCGGTATAAGTGTACGCGATGGTTTTACAACCGTATTGCCTGGCTGCCGCAACAATCTCTTCAGGGGAGGCATCTTCCCCTACTATCTGTTTCTCGCCTCCTTTTGGCATCTGGGAAATATGGAAGTTCTGGCAGTTCTTGCATCTGAAGTTACAGCCAACCGTAGCAATTGAGTATGCCTCAGAGCCGGGGTGGAAATGGAAGAAAGGCTTCTTCTCTATTGAGTCAATCCCTCTCGCAACAACCTTACCGTAGACCAGGCTGTAGAGGACACCAGCCCTGTTTTCTCTAACCCCGCATATCCCCCTCTTCGATTCGTTTATCTTACAATGATGCGCACATAAGTGACATCTAACCGCGTTCTCTTCCAGTTTCTCGCAGAACATTGCCTCTTTCAGTTTAACCTTTATTTATTATTATTTGAAAGATAAAAAGAGGGTGTAAAAAATGGAAGATGAAGAGTTAAGTATAGTGGTAAATGCGGACGCAACGGCAGAAGAAATCGCGCCGATAGCGAAAGCGGTGAATGACTTGTTCGTAATGCCAGTAGCAATGCGAAGCCGGAATAAAAAGGGCGTTAGAGTGGAAAAAGGAGAAATTATGGACTTTGGATACACTGGTCCGGTATTAGAGCAAGTACTGAAGGAGAATCAGGTGATACGCACAAATCTTCTTAAGGGTAGATATGCAGGTGTACCGGTGGTTGTTGCTCCGGTTCGAAATAGGAAAGGGGAGGTGGTAGCAGCTTTGGGCATTTTTGACCTGGTTGGAACAGTAGATTTAGGAGCAATATTTGTGGACTACCCTCATGTTCTCGAACAAGTTAGGTTGTATCATAAAACAGAGCGAGAATAGGATTATTAGCTGAATAAAGATGTTGTAGTATAAATGTTGATAGAATATATGCCTCAAATTACATTAATCATCATTTACATCTGTATCGGCCTTTTCGCGGGATTTATGAGTGGTATGTTTGGAATCGGCGGCGGTGCCGTTAGGATACCGTTACTTAATCTTGCCGGCTTGCCTTTACTTAGTGCTTTTGGAATTAACTTATTTATTGTGCCTTTCTCATCATTAGTGGGCGCAG
>QBUN01000155.1 GCA_013180565.1 Candidatus Methanophaga sp. GoMg3.2
TATGATAAAATGACTACACTATCTGTGGGTTCGCAAGACCAACTTGACGGCATGGTATGAAAGCCCCAAAAACTTTACAACGGGCTTGATGAAAGGTGTTGGTGCCAATGTAGTCATTCTTGGGTTGGTTAGTTTATTTTATTATTGTTGCGACAGTATTCACGCTTGGGCATTTTGGTTATGCATTTTTAATATCTGCTATAGCAGTAGTGTTCATGAGATTAGTTCACGTTGATTGAGAGCAAATACTATTTCGAAAATCAGTTCTAAAAAAGTTCCTCGTAGGCTGATGCCAAGAATCATAACTTTATTCGGCGTTTTAGACAAAACCGAACATTTTTAGGGGGTGCTATTTGTATACCTAACAACATCGGATTATAATATGAGGTGAGTCTTTACATGGCGACCGCTAATTTTGTAGGAACCGATAGAAAAGAGGAATTGTTGAACGAGCTGTACGAAGAAGCAAAGCGACCAGGTTATACAGATGAAATGGAGATTGCAGAACATGTAATTTCAAAGCAGGTAGAACGATTAGTAGCGTATGAACAGGCGATTTATAAACTTCGATTGGGGCATAGGAGTGCAGTACATGAACAAAAAACAGCAAGAGCGGAGTTAGAGAAGATTCAGAAAGAGCTAAAATCTACTCCTGCGGTCAGAGGTTATGTGGTAAAATATGAGAAAAAAAGAGACAAAGTGTTAGTCTCTGTTGATGGCGGTAACAGAATAATTCACGTCATTCCGAGACCTCATCGATTTCCAAAAGAGGTAATAGTTCCTGGCAAGGAGGTAGATCTCAATCCGCAAAGTTACGATATTTTGGAACTTCTGGATTCTTACAAATACAAAGCAGAGAAATTTGTGGTCAACGGAAGCTCAAACATGACATATGAGGCTATAGGAGGGCTGGAGGCGGTGAAGGAAAAACTCCGGGAGCATACAGAGCTTCAGCTTGACCCGGAGATAAGCAAAGAAATGGCAGAAGCGGGTGTAGAACTCCAAAATGCCCTATTATTAGTCGGTCCTCCGGGTACGGGAAAAACTATGCTGGCAGAAGCCGTAGCTAACGAAGCAGGTGTGCCTTTTATCGGCGTTAATGCACCAGAGCTCGTAGAAAAATGGCTCGGGACGACATCAGCCAATATACGCGACCTTTATGAGTTGGCACGGAAAAAAGCGCCGTGCATCGTGTTTATGGACGAGATAGACGGGCTCGCACTGAAGCGTAGGACTGATGGCGGAGAAACAGACGCGGGTGATGAAGTGCGTACTGCCATGTTACAGTTGTGTGCCGAGCTCGATGGCTTCAACCGGCGTGGTGAATCAATCATCACAATATTTACAAGCAATCGTGATGACAGGGTTGACGATGCAATTCTTTCGCGGAGCAAACAGATAGAAGTTCCTGTTCCTGACAGGCAGGCAAAGCTTAAAATCTACGAGCTGAAAACCCAGAAATACAACCTGGACGAAGACATAGATTTCGATCGCATTGTTGACCGGACACCTGAGAACTGCACGGGTAGGGATATCACGAATATCTGCACCGAGGTCTGGTTAAGGAAAACAAAGGATGCAAAGCGGATGGGGAAGAAAGTAGGCGAGCTATCAATAACTACTGCGGATTTCGAAGACGTAATCGCCAGTAGATCAGTTACCAGGCATATAAATACCAGGGATGAAGAGAGGGAATAAGAGTGCGTGAGATATTTGTAAAGCCAGAATATGGAAGATATTTATACGGCTTTCGCTCGAAAACCTAACATTATTCGGCTTTTTATCCAAAACCAAGCATTATTAGGCGATATTATTTATGTCCCTAACAATAAATGATATGATAAACGGAGGTAAAAAAAATGGCAGACAAAAAAGAATTGATGCAACACGCTCGGAAAAGAAAATGCCAGTAACAGGGGAACTTCTACATAGGATAGAGAAAGGAGGTACTTTAGACGAACTTGCAAATGAGTTGGATATGAGAAAGTCTATACTCGTGGCAATAATAGAGTTCCTGTTTCGTGCTGGTTATCTCTGTGAAGTTTGCCCTGGGAAAGACTGCGCAAGATGCTCGATGAGTAAAATATGCAGTGTACCAGTGCCTGGAGGTGGAAAAGGCTGGGTAAAGATGTATGTCTTTACTAAAAAGGGCATGGCGGCACTGTCGAATTTTCCAGTAAAATCTCGATACCCCTAAGTTTTACCGCAGAGTGCGCGGAGAACGCAGAGGCATTAGAAAAACCAAGCGAGGATTGCAACGCTCTTAAACTCTGAGCCCTCGGCGATCTCCGCGGTGATAAATCACTGCTTTTTTAGACAGTCCCGGCCTGGCATATATCGAAGGTGTTAAAGCGGATGTTTTACAATGTGGAACGGGACTTCGATCAGGAACTAAGATACATAGCGAGTTTTTTTTTTCAAAAAAATATGGGGGGGGGGGGGGTGATTATTTGTACACATAATGAACACTGATAAAACTATGTATGGGCGATCGAAGCAGGCAACATGCGTGCTCCTGAGAATTGCAGGCACTGCATCCCTCCTAATAGGGTGCGTGGGGATAGTTCTGCCGCTTCTACCGACCACGCCCTTTCTCCTACTTGCTCTCGCATGCTATGCCCGGAGTTCGGAGAGATGGTACCACTGGCTCATCACAAACCGCTGGTTTGGTGAATATATCAAAAACTGGCATGCGGGAAAGGGGATTCCGATGAAGACAAAGATTCTGACGATTGCGTTTTTAATCCTGACGATCGGGTATTCCGCCGTTGTTGTGGTTCCGTTTTTCATTGGCAAGGTTATTCTGATCATTATTGCGATATGCGTCAGCATACACGTACTCTCCCTCCCGACACTGGAGCCAAGTGCGGGGTAGCTGTGGAATCCTCTGGTTATCTACAGAGGCAGGTATAAACTGTCAAACACGTACTGAAATCCTAACTTTATTCGACTTTTTATCCAAAATCGAGTATTTTTAGGGGTCATTATTTATGTACCTAACAAACATCAAAGGTTACCATGACAGATAGAGTGTTGGTTTTAGGAGCTGGCGCCGCGGGGTCAGTAGTGACGAACAAGGTGGCGAGAGAGTTCAGACAGGAAATCGCTAAGGATGAGGTGGAAATAACAATACTAGACAAGAACGATATGAACATTAATCAGGGCGGGTTCACCTTCATTCCTTTTGGTTTGTACACGCCGGAAGACATAAAGCGACCACGGAAAAAAGTGATTAGCCCGCGGGGGCACAATCGAAAAAGTCAGTGATTTTTTAATTTCTCATCCATCGGACCCAACATTTTCATCGTGTTTGCAAATCAAATTACTATAAAGTGATCCCACATTGACTTCCTATCAAAAATCCACATTATTCTTATCCAAAACTGT
>QBUN01000154.1 GCA_013180565.1 Candidatus Methanophaga sp. GoMg3.2
TAATGAGTCTAAATGATACATGAAACTACCCGGGATTTCAGAATTAGATATAACTTAAGTCAAAGAGGGCTTAACCGAACACGAAAGACAAGTATTTAGGTAGTGGACACTGCCAAATTTCCAGTAATCCCGGAAGAGTTCCATTACTTCCCAATTAAGTAATTGCCTCTTCATACACGGATTCTGTCAAATTAAATATCCTTTCCCAATCATACCTACTTGCATTCTCTATACAGCTCCCCGCCATATCCGCCCCTTCATTCAGCCCCCGGAGTATATTATCCGCAGCGTCCGTCTCTGAAAGTTCACATATAAAGCCATTTCTATCGTGTTCTATAAAATCGCATACCGCATTCATTTTATGATTTACTGTGATAACCGGCAACCCACACGCATTCGCCTCCAGCGCCACGATTCCAAAACCCTCTCTGGTCGAAGGCAACATAAGTACCTTCGATGACTTCATATATGCAATCACATCCTCATAGTCACCTAAAAATCCAGTAAACTCGACATTAGATTCTAATCCCAAATCATAAGCCAACTTCTCTAACTTACTCTTCTCCGGACCTTCGCCGATGATCTTACATTTCACCTCGGGCACCTCTTTCTTAACCAACTTTACCGCTTTAATCAGAATATCCACATTCTTCTCCTTGATCAACCTTCCGGCGAATATGACATCTGATTCTTCATCTGATGCTTTTATCTGTCTTATCATTTCAAAATCTATCCCGTTTGGGATTATTTTGATATTGTTCTTCACTCCGATTCGTTTTAAATCATTCTTCGTTCTTTCTGAAACAGCAATCATTTTATCAGTTAAATGCGTGGTCGTTTTCTCAATCACTTTACCAAATATCCCCTTTTTACCAAGATATTCATACCAGTAATCATCCCATACCTCACACCATGTAATTAATAATGGTATTCTCCTCAATGCAGAACAAATCTTTGCAGAAAAAGAAGGGAAATATGAAAAACCTTGACAATCTATGATGTCATAATCTTCTTTTAGTAAAGGCATGAGGAGTTTACTTGCAAAATATATTGCAGGATTTATCGATCTTCTTCCATCAACATACAACTCTTTTGGTTCGCAAACGCCATGCAGATAAACACCTTCTTTTATTATGACATCTTCACCCGCCCAGTATTTCATTCCAAACAAATGCACTTCATGCCCCTTTTTAGCTATTCGCTTTGAGATCTCCCAGATCCTCTTCTCGGTCCCACCTATCACATAGGGATAGATCACGTCATATACGCATGCGATTTTCATTTCAGCTTGGCTCTTTCCTTCTTCGCTTTTTTATGCCCTTTCGCCTTATCCCTATAAATTTACGCTAACCTTTTCCATTTCGCAACTCGCCTGCGAGCCGCATTTACGCTTCTAATGCATTGTGTAGTTTGAGTATGTGTGCTTTAACTATTACACAACCTAGCATAAAAAGCTATAAAACTTTCTGGATCTAAAGTTATTATCGCTTCAGGTATGGCGATTACCATAATTGTCCAGATGAAAAGGGCTATATATAAAGCTTTTGGTGTTTCCAGTATCTCCGAAAGCCAGCCTATATTTCAAGAAAGCATAATATCCAACTAAATAAAATTAATTATTGACACAGATTAACACTGATTAACGCAGAAGAAATTAAATCCGTGTAAATCTGCGTCCTAAATTAAATATGTAGAAGTTATACTGAGCCTATGGAAGCATCTCTAAACATCCTTTAATAGCAAATTCAGTCATTAATTCTGCTCATTTTCCCCATAATTTTTGTTATAATGATCTAAAGCACATTTAAGCATATTTTATCAGACACAGAAAAAGGAGCGCATAAAACACTCGATATGTTTAAAGAAGCGCTTAAGAAAGCCTGAACGATGGTAATTAAAATCGTCCCTAGCTTTAAGATGCCAAAAGCATCGCCCCATACGACCTTATACTGCCTTCAGTAGTAGCCTAATAAAAGATGTAGACAAATTTTTAGTCTAAAAGAGGGAGAATTAGTAGAATAAAGGTAAATTAGGGCATTGTGGTAGGCGATTCCAGAGGCTCTACTTTATATACAATGAAAATCTGTGCTTGTGGTTAGCTAAACAAGCGTTAGAAAAATAGCAAATGAGTAGGGCTTATGCACATATACCAAAAAGCTAATATATGCACACATATCAAAAAGCTTTTATATATCATCGACAATAGGAATAAGAATATGATATAAATAGGAAGGGGGGAGTATAAAAAAGATAACTACGATAACCACTCTGTGATCGCAGCTACAACGGCTGTGGCGGTTAGCCAGGCAGCGGTATTCGAGGCTATTGGTGTAATTGTGCTAATTGGGCTGCTAATAGCAAAGGAGCTGTTGTTGTTAAGCGGAAGTGAGAAGGCGAAGCGATGCGGAAGGGTTGCTTCTGTGGCTATGGTCGAGATGTGGTGATGTGAGGTATATAGTATCGAAAATAGTATATAAAGAATCGTTTTTATAAAACACATAGGAGGTGAAAAAATATGAAAAGTATGAACAGAAGAGAGGGTAAGAAAATAGCGGTGATGGCCGCGATAATGGTGGGCGTAATGATGTTTGCGTTTATGCCGCTTGCGTCTGCGACAGTTACTTCTTTTACGGTGACGCCGAATACAGGTATAGCAGGTGCTGTGCAGTCGTATGATGCATATGTTATTACAGATGGAGTTACCTCGATAAACATAACTATACCAGCGGGATTTCTTGCTGTGGCACCTACTACTAGCGGTGTAGAAATAGCGAGGTTGGACTTCTTTAATAGCAGTACAAAAGCTTATTATGGGCACGCGATTATTACGGCAAATAATGCGAATCCGACAACGGAGGTGGATATATATGGGGAACTCGGTGGTGTTGTAATAACAACTACACAGGACGTAGATTATGCTGCCGGTGCACAAAATACGTTTGAATCGCCTTTGGGCGATGGCTCTTCGGCAATAATAAAGTTACCAACAGAGGATGATGAGGGGAGTATAAAGATAACGATAAATAGTACGGCTTTCCAATTGGACGCTGTCATGACCTCCATCAAGCAATTTGTAAGGAATCCTTTAGTTGCGAACGTGTATAATTTTTATGCTGATGGAAAAGTTGCGCCTGTAAATATCCACTGCCAACCACTCGGCGACATAACCTACTTAAAGAAAGGTGCATATGGAGCTGATGATTATGATCTCTTTATCTACACAGCCCCAACTACTATTGGCGGGCTTGGCACTCTACTAGCCACAGACTATTGGGCTCCTGATGGTAACACAGTTGGAATAGCAGCCATTGGCATGGATAAGATCGCCTACTTAAAGAAAGGTGCATATGGAGCTGATGATTATGATCTCTTTATCTACAC
>QBUN01000153.1 GCA_013180565.1 Candidatus Methanophaga sp. GoMg3.2
TCCCAAGCAACCTGACCGCAGTTCGCCAATTGTAATCCCGAGCGACCTGACTGCAAAGTCCGTAAACGTTCGTAACTAATTCCGTATCGCCATACTCGTGTAATCTCGCAATGAGTTCCGGACTACCATCAAACACCCGAGCCGCGATGAAACTGTCATCCTTGTTGACCAAGCAACAAAGTTCTGCCAGGTCAGCTAAACAATCAGGACTGACCTTTTCTATTAGTGCCGGACTCATCTCAAGCAACCGGGCAGCCACAAAACTATCCTCTTGCGCTACCTGACTGCAAAGTCCGACTACTTTCTCTAATGCCTCATAGCCTACTCGATCTATTAGTTCCGGACTCTGCCCAAGCAACCTGACCGCAGTTCTACTACTATAATCAGCGACTTGACTACACAGTTCTGCTACCTTCTCTAAAAGGTCAATACCTACTTTATCTATTAGTCCCAGGGTCATATCAAGCAGGGCTGCAATAAATCTGCGATCCTTGGCGACCTTACTACAAAGACCCGCAACCTTCTCTAAACCGTCATACCCCACTCTATCTATTAGTTCCGGACTCAGACCCATCAACCTGGTGGCGACAAAACTGTCTGCCTGTGCTACCCGGCTACAAAGCTCGGCTATCTTCTCTAATCCTTCATAGCCTACCAGATCTATGAGTTCTGGACTTACCGCAAGCAATCTAACCGCAGGGCCTTCACTATAGCCGACGACCTGACTGCAGAGTCCATAAACGTTCAGGACTAAAACTTTATCCCCGTACATTAGCAATCGGTCAATGAGTTCCGGGCTCTCTTCAAGTAGAGTGACTGCTGTTCGTCCACTATGATCCCCGGCGATTTGATTACAAAGACCTACTATCTCCTCTAAGGCTTCATAGCCTACTCTATCCACCAGAGGATACAATTCGCTAACTAAATTATCGGGCACTTCGCCTTCGTAATACACGTTAAGCAATTTCTTTAATTTTCTCGTTCCGTAAGTCTTGAGGTTATGGGGGATTTTCAATTTTCTATCGCCTCATATAGACTTTGTTTGAATTGGTTTTCATCTGTATTGTTATAAAAGGGCACACCAACAAGCCTGTATTTTTGCGGCTCCCTAGGAGTTATAAAATCTAAGGTCTTGCCTTTGTACTTTTCACTTATTTCTTTCAAGAACACCTGCTTCCACTTATCATGCTCTTTCAGATGTTTACCCTTTGGTTCAATGAATATCTGATAAGTGAGTATATCACCGTTTTTTTCCTGAAGAAACAGAACAAAATCCGGCTCAAATGCCTGACCCTCAGAGAAACTATAAATTTTGAAGTGTCTTTCATTACGAATAAGATATAGCCCAACATAATTCTCTTTTAATATGTCTATCTGGCGGTCTAACATCCTGACAAATGCCTTTTCCTCACTGGTGCCATAATTCGCATTAAAAACATACCACCCCTTATCATATACAAACTGCTCATCCCCTTTTTCTCTTTCACTATCTTTAAGCAGTTTCAGCACCTTATTATGAAAAATCGCGGAAATATTATTCGGCTTAAAGTTTTCTGTTCCCTTGTATTCTGTAATATTTTTACGTACTTCCGATTCAATTTGACTGAGCAAGCCCGTCAAAGCGTCAAGTTGTGCTTTGTTGGACAGGTTGTAAATTTCTGCTGAATCGCCCTGAAATGTGATTTCGAGCCCGCCTAAATAGTCATCTGCATCTACAAACTGCCGTATTGATTTGATGTGCGGGAAATAATGCTTCAAAGACTTGAAAGTATAAAACGGATTCTTTGAAATCGCATTGTGAGTAATATGGCGGGGAATGTCTTTAACTTTTATATCCTTTCGACTTGATTCAGCAACGGCTTCAACATTCCCGTTTTCGGTGAGCAACGCACCTGTAATTCCACGACCACTTGCAATCCTGTGAACATAATCTCTTTTTCTTACGCCAAGATCAGCAAATGATTTGACATATTCATAATTGTTTTTTACCCGCTCGTTGATATAGATTAGAGCGTATTTATAAAAATCCGTCTCCCTAAAAGACTCCTTCAGTTTCAGTTCTTTCTCAATTTCACGTTCATCCAGCATCCCTTCTTCAATCAACGCTGTATGGAGTTCTGAGATATAACGGGAATCGTTGATGCTGTGATAATGAAGTTCTTCCAATACCCTCATTTCATCATTCAGGTCATTATCAAATTTTCGGACGAAACGGTCATTATGTTCTCGGGTGATGAAAGGAAAATATCGCGCCCCACGCCCTATAAGCTGCGCTTCTGATAAAGTCGTTGTCCCTGGTTTTCCACCTTTGGAATCACGGGTCGTATAGCAGCGGACAATATCAAACAGATTCAGAACATCCCATCCTTCATTCAATTTCTGCACTGCGAATATCGCCCGTATTCGATTATCCATATCCTCAAGCGAATTAAGGAGAATCTGCTGATTTTTCTTTTCTTTTTCTTCATTGACCGAAATACACCGGCTTTCTTCAAATTCCCTGCGCAGCCTTTCCGCCAGTTGTTTAGAGCTAATATTATTTTCATCAAAAAAAACAAAAGCCCGTTTAACCAAAGGAATATCTGATTTGTCACGAATCCTCTCAATGTCATCATCCGAAAGACTGCCAATCAACTTATGAAAATTCGCTTTATTTTCCTGTGATTGAGCAATGGTTTTCTGCGCTTTGAACAAAATGACCGGCTTCAGGTTAATCCGATGTTTAGCCGCTACCTCCTGTTTGTATTGGCTTAAAATAAGCGCCTGAAGAATACGGTTTTTCTCTTCAAAATCCGCCTGCACGATATAAACATCTTTGGAATAGCCATCATTGCGGAATTGCCGCAGATCATAACGGTAAATGACTTTACTGCGGTATTTTTCAACAATATTTTTATGTGCATAATCTAATGTGGCGGTAAACTCTAAAAGCAGATTATCCTCATTTTGCCTGAATATCCGCTCTACCGTATTTTCCCAGCTTTCAAATAATTTCATCTGTGCTTTAGTCTGGGTATTGATATGGTGCGCTTCGTCGGCAAGCAGCACGATTTTTTTGTCTTTGAAATCTTCATAGGTAATAGCGTTTTCCTTTTCGGTTGTCAGATCGGAATGCAGTTTTTGAATGGTAGTAAAGCAAATATTGATGCCATTATCATTCACACCTTCAAAGTTGACAACAGGCGTTATATTGACTCGTCTGGTTCCAAAGCGGATATTTTCTTTGAAAAGCAACTTTGCAGATAAAGGATTGAGAAAATTATCTCTTGTCTTTTCTATAATGTTCGTGGAATTAACAAAAAAGAGGAAATTACGATAACCCTTCTCGTAAAGATAGAGTATAAGCCCTGCCATAATCAGCGTTTTCCCGCTGCCGGTTG
>QBUN01000400.1 GCA_013180565.1 Candidatus Methanophaga sp. GoMg3.2
AGCCAACAGTGGCAGGGTGTCCCTCGTGAGAGGGAATCTGAAGAGCCTGAGGCGGTCTTTAGCCCGAAGCACAAGCGAACCAGTGGTGGGATATGCTAAGCGACGACCCTCCGCCACTTTGGGGAAGTTCGATGCCTCTATGGGGACGGGCTTACCGTATGTAATCGCGGTCCCATAAACGGGAGATTCCCATAGAGGGCTAGCATGTCTGCTTAGGGTCGGGATGAAGGCGAAAGGGTGGTTAGGCGACCGAGGGAGATCTCGTATCGTCCTCGATAGAGGTAAGGAAGGTATAACCTGAATGGGAAAGCCGGAATGATGCGATGCGAGAAGTCGGACGGACTCATAGTAGCGATGATGTCGGTGCCTGTGAACGCTGGTAACAGTTGGGAGGATAAAACACCGATTATGCGAAGGGGTCCTGCTTTGGCGAAACTGAAGAACAGGTGAGATAGATGCACAAATCAAATAGGAAGTCGGCGAAGGTATTTCATGAGAAAGACGCCACGCTGATAGCCGAAAAGGTTTGTCTATTGAAACAGCTTGTTGGAGGTTGGTGGGAAGAGAAGGTGGATCTCACTCCTTGCAATGGGGCAACGCCATCGGAGAGCCGTATACGGGAAATCCGTACGTACGGTTCGATGAGGGGACGGAGGTCGTAAGACCTCCTCCTACTCTGCGCGTGCCTCGTAGCTTAATCGCTCAGAGGGTTAAAATCCCTCCTGTGCTGTTTACCCGTATCTGTGTAGAAGCCAACAGTGGCAGGGTGTCCCTCGTGAGAGGGAATCTGAAGAGCCTGAGGCTGTCTTTAGCCCGAAGCACAAGCGAACCAGTGGTGGGATATGCTAAGCGACGACCCTCCTGCACTTTGGGGAAGTTCAACGCCTCTATGGGTTGGTATACCGTACGTAAATGCGGCCCGAAACGGGTTTGCCATAGGGGGTCAGCATGTCTGATTAGGGTCGGGATGAAGACGAAAGGGTGGTTAGGCGACCGAGGGAGGTCTCGTATCGTCCTCGAAAGAGGTAAGGAAGGTATAACCTGATGGGAAAGCCGGAATGATGCGGTGCGAGAAGTCGGACGGATTCACAGTAGCGATGATGTTGGTGCCCGTGAATGGCTGGTAACAGCCTGGAGGATAAAACGCTGACTATGCGAAGGGATCCTGCTTTGGCGAAACTGAAGGACAGGTGAGATAGATGCGCAAATCAAGTAGGAAATCGGCGAAGGTAAGCTCAGGAGAAAGACGCTACGCCGATTGCCGAAATGGACTGGGTATTGAAGCAATCTGTTGGATGTTGGTGAGAAAAGAGCGTAAAAGGAAAGTTCATTCCTTGATTGACAAGGTCTGGAATTGGAAGAATCTTAATGAAGCATGGAAGAAAGTGAAGAAGAACAAAGGTGCTGCGGGAATAGACAAAGTTACTATTGACGAATTTGAGTGCAATCTGGAGCAGAATCTCAATGAGATTCAGCGACTATTGAAACAGGACAGGTATGTGCCTACGCCAGTGAATAGGATATACATACCGAAGTCAGACGGTAAACAACGACCGTTGGGTATTCCAATAATCAGAGATAGAGTGGTACAGCAAGCCTTGAAGAATGGCATTGAACCGATATTTGAAGCTGAGTTCTTGGACTCAAGCTTTGGATACCGACCTGGAATAAGTGCGAAAAAAGCGATAGAGCAGCTAGAAGCTGTCAGAGACGAAGGACCCGAATGGGTACTGGACGCAGACATAAAAGCCTTCTTTGATACGGTGAATCATGAGAAACTCATGGATGCAGTTGCAGAACGAATAAGTGACGGTCGGGTCTTGAGATTGATAAGAGCTTTTCTCAAGGCAGATATAATGGAACAGGGACTGGGATTGAGAGAGAATGTCATCGGCACGCCGCAGGGCGGAGTCATATCACCTCTTCTAGCTAATATATATCTGCATTACTTCGATGAAAGGATGGCAGAACTTGGCTATGAGGTAGTTCGATATGCTGATGATTTCTTAGTGCTTTGCGAGGACGAAGAAGAGGCGAAAGAGGCAATTACACATGTAAAGAAGATCTTAGATGAGTTAGAGCTTAAGTTACATCCGGAGAAGCCAAAGATAAAGAACTTTTCTGAGGGCGTTGACTTCCTTGGTTTCACTGTTTACATAGGGCACAAAGTGCCACGAAAAGAGGCGGTCAAGAAATACAAGGATGCTGTCAGGCGTGTTACACGTAGAAATCTGCCGATTAATCTCGAAATGGTGATCGTGAAGCTCAATCCAATTATTGACGGTTGGGGCAACTATTTCAAGATAGCAAACGTCAATTGGCTCTACAAGGGACTTGACAGTTGGACAAGAATGAGATTGAGAGCATTTAAAGAGAAGAAGAAGAGTTATCTCAGTAACACTCGTATAAGGAACGATTTTCTGAAAGATCTGGGCTTGAAATCGTTATCTACGCTCTTGAACCCTGAGTGGTAATCTCACTCCCTGCAATGGGGCAACGCCATCGGAGAGCCGTATACGGGAAATCCGTACGTACGGTTCGATGAGGGGACGGAGGTCGTAAGACCTCCTCCTACTCTACTTGATGTTCGGGGGATGTTTGATGGAGAAGATGCTCGAAAGAATGAGTTTTATTATAAGTGTGTATAGAATGATATAGTATGAAAATATAGGCTAAATAGCATGAAAATCCCCACAATCGGGTGCGGTTATGTTAGCACAAGATTGTGATAGATAGAAAAAGAAGAATCTCTTAGGCGAAGATAAAAATGAAAGGCTTAATACTATCAGGCGGATACGGAACAAGATTAAGGCCAATCACATACTCACAGCAAAAGCAATTAATACCTGTTGCAAACAAGCCAATCCTATTTTATGCCATTGAAGACGTAATAGAAGCAGGAGCAAAAGAGATAGGCATCATTGTGGGTCCAAATAAGGAACAGGTCATGGAAACTGTTAGATCGGTCGATTGGAATGCAGATATAGAATTTATTTATCAAGGCGAACCAAAAGGGTTAGCACATACAATCCTCATTGCCGAAGATTTTTTAGATGACGAATTCGTCATGTACTTAGGCGATAACATTTTGCGAGAAGGGATTGTAGAACACGCAAATAAGTTTAAAGCGAACAATTATGATGCAAGCATAATGCTTACAGAAGTTGTTAATCCACAGGAATTTGGAGTTGCAGATATTAACGAAGATGGAACGATAAAACGACTTGTAGAAAAGCCAAAAGATCCACCAAGCAATCTTGCTTTGGTTGGCATTTACTTCTTCAAACTAGCCATATTAGAAGCGTGCAAGAGCATAAAACCTTCATGGCGTGATGAACTTGAAATTACAGATGCTATCCAATGGCTCATTGAAAACGGATACGAGGTGGGATGGACAAAAGTGGAAGACTGGTGGAAAGACACAGGCAAACCGGACGACATCTTTGAAGCTAACAGATTAATTTTAGATGATTTAACACACGAGATACGAGGTGTGGTAAGGGGTGGAGAGATTAGAGGAAGAGTTTCAATAGATACAGGAACAATAGTAAACGAAAAATCAGTGATAAAAGGTCCTGCACTCATAGGAAAAGATTGTCTTATAAGAGATAGTTATATCGGTCCTTATACAAGCATTGGCAACAATTGCGAGATAATAAACTCTGAGGTGGAAGATTCGGTAGTGATGAATGGTGCAAAGCTTATAAATGCCGGAAATATTGTTGATAGTATGATCGGAAGAGGTGCAGTAATAGAGAAGAACAAAAGATTACCAAAAGGAAGTAAATTTATTATTGGTGATAACTCATGGGTGAAGATATGATAAAAGGAGTAAAGCATGGGAGAGATGATAAAAAATGAGTAGTGTGCAGAGTCTTAGGGAGCATTTGGATCGTATGACACAGGAGTTGATCCAAATAAAAAAAATTGCTATTGGATTAGAAGAGAGCGATAAAGAGAAGACGGAGAGAGCATGGGCTGATTTGATGGCAGCATCCAAAGAGATTTCGCGGGAATGGAAAGGAGCTTCTGCGGTAGAAGAGATCAGAATCCAAAGGGAGATGAGATGGTGAGATCTCTAACTCTTGATAGTGCAAAGGAGTTCAATGCACCTTTGGTTAGTTTGGATGGAGAAATGACGAAAAGAGCGAAATTAGTTGTTAAAATTGTGGATATTGAAGATATGGTGATTTTATGAGGATTTTGATAACTGGTGGATTGGGATTCATAGGGAGCAATTTTGTAAGGAGGAGGATAGAAGAAGCCGGAGCAAATGTTGATGACATCGTTGTAGTTGACGCATTAAAATACGGCTCTAACGAGAACAATTTGGGGGATTTAGATTGCAAAATCGTTAAAGGCAATATTTGCGATTATGAGTTAATAGCAGAGCTTGTTAAGGAGACGGATGCAATAGTGAACTTTGCCGCGGAGACGCACGTTGACAGAAGCATATCAAATCCTTTTGCGTTTGTCGAAAGCAATGTAATCAGCACTTATACGTTATTAGAAGCGATGCGGAAAGTCAATCCGGAGGCAAAGCTTGTTCATATAGGCACAGATGAGGTATATGGAGATATAGAAAAGGGTTCTTTTAAAGAAGATGACACGTTAAGACCTTCCTCTCCATATTCGGCAAGCAAGGCTTCTGCAGATATGTTCGTTTTGGCTTATGTGAGAACGTATGGGCTGAATGCTGTGATTACAAGGTGCACAAATAATTATGGCCCTTACCAATTCCCGGAGAAGTTAATTCCCAAGGCGATATTAAGAGCGAAAATGGATATGAAGATACCAATTTACGGGACGGGAAAGAACGTGAGGGACTGGATTTACGTTAATGATCACTGTGAAGCAATAAATTTGGCTTTGAAGAAAGGGGAAAGAGGCGAAATATATAATATTTCGAGCGGTGATGAAAAAAGTAATTTAGAGGTTGTGAATGAAATCGTAGACATAATAGGCAAAAAGGGTTTAATAGAATTTGTAGAAGACAGACCCGGACATGATATAAGATACAGCCTGGATTCATCAAAAATCAGAAAATTGGGCTGGAAGTCCAAGCATAGCTACAAAAAAGGATTGAAAGAGACCGTTGAGTGGTATCTAGAGAATGAGTGGTGGTGGAAACCTTTAGCTGATGAGAAAGTCTTGCATCCAACGCCCTGGAAATTGGACTGGTAGGTGCAGCCAAAATGACTTTCGAGTTTAAAAAGTTGGAAATTCCAGATGTTATCTTGATAAAACCAACGGTCTTTGAAGATGAAAGAGGTTTTTTCATGGAAACATATAAAAAAGAAGATTTTGAAGAAAAAGCAGGAATAAAAGGTGAATTCATTCAGGACAACCACTCAAAATCAGAGTATGGTGTTTTAAGAGGCTTGCATTTTCAAAGGGAACCTTATGCTCAGGCTAAAATGGTTCGATGTATTAGAGGTGAAATTTATGATGTTGCAGTTGATTTAAGAAAGAACTCGCCAACGTTTGGTAACTATGCTGGTGTTAATCTTTCAGAAGACAACAAGTATCAGCTTTACATTCCCGGAGGCTGTGCTCATGGATTTTTAGTATTAAGTGATGCCGCTGAAGTCATTTATAAAGTTGACAACGTTTACGCTCCAGATTATGAGAGCGGATTAATCTGGAACGATCCCGATGTGAATATTAGATGGCCGAATGATAATCCAATTCTCTCATCAAAAGACCGGCAGTTGCCTAGGTTGAGAGTGTTGGAGGAGCGGGGAGAGGTGTATTACAATGATGTTTTTATATAGGTATTACAAAATTTAATATGATGAGTGGTATGGAGGTCATAAGTTTTCGGATACCGAAGGAGTTGAAGGAGAGCGTAAATGAATTGGAAATCAACTGGAGCGAAGAAGTGAGAAGGTTCATAGAGGGTAAGGTGAAGGAATACAAGAGGAAGAGAGCCATGGAAGAGATAGATTCAATGCTCAAAAATGTACCCACGCCTGAGAAAGGAACAGCATCGAGGTATGTGAGGGAAGATCGTGATAGTAATTGATGCATCCGCGATCGCGAAGTATGTGCTGAAGGAAGAGCACTGGGGGCAGGTGAGGGACTATCTCACTGCTGAACTACGCTCACTGGACTTAGCGCTGGCTGAAGTTTCGAATGCTATCTGGAAGCATCAGGTGATCTACCGCAAGATATCGAGCAGTGAAGCCACGGTACTCTTCAAAGTGCTGCAGAAATTAGGCGCTGATGTACTGATCCTTGAATCCTTTGCGGGGTATCTCCGCGGTGCTACGGAGATCGCGGTGAATGATAAGCTCACCATATACGATGCCCTTTACATCGCGCAAGCGCAGAGATATGGTCACTTCGTGACGAGTGACGACTTCCAGCGCAAGATCGCGGTGAAGCTGGGACTCGAGGTAGTGTTTATCGAGTAAGTAGTTAGTTAAGGAGGCGGTGATAAGCGTGAATGTAGCGATAATAGGTGCTAATGGCCAATTGGGAAGCGATTTAGTGAAGGCCTTTGGAGTGGATGCGATTCCTTTAACTCGCCGAGATTTGGATGTCACCGAGCCTGAGAATATGAAGATTTTGAATGTGCTTAAGCCGGATGTCATAATTAACACCGCCGCTTACGTTAGAGTTGACGATGCGGAAGTAGAAGTGGAAAAAGCATTTCAAGTCAATGCAATTGGTGCTTTGAACGTTGCAAAAGTGTGTAATGAAATAGATGCAGTCAATGTTTATATCAGCACGGATTATGTCTTTGAGGGTGCTAAAGGAGATCCATACGAGGAGGAAGATATTCCAAACCCGATAAACGTTTACGGGATGAGTAAATACACAGGGGAGGTTTTCACACGGAATTATTCTAAGAAATATTATATAATACGGGTTGCCAGTTTGTATGGAGAAGCAGGTGCACGAGGAAAGGGAGGTAACTTTGTGGATTCTATGATTCAGAGGGCTAAAAACGGGGAAGGGATTAAGGTTGTTGATGACATGTTCATGAGTCCCACCTATACCAAAGACGTTTCAAGAATGCTTAAGAGGTTCTTAGATTTAGATTTGGATTTAGAGATTAAACCAGCGTTTGGGGTTTACCACATGGTCAATGAAGGTTATTGTAACTGGTATGATTTTACGAAAGAGATTTTCAATATCTTGGGTTGGGATGCTCAAATTCAAATAATTCCTATAAAGTCGAGTGAGTTAAAGAGGTTAGCGAAAAGACCTATTTTCTCTGCGTTGAAGAATAAAAAACTTGACGATTTTGGATTGAGAATGAGAGATTGGAAGGTGGCTTTGAAAGATTATCTGATGGAAGAGTAGAGGGGTAGATGAGAGGATGATGAGGGCTAAAGGCGAGAGGGCTAAAGGCAAAGGGGACGAGGCGAAAGGGTAATGAGTAAAGGGGGTCCTAAATTTAAAGAACTTATGGTTTGGCAGAAGGGTAAAGAGCTTGCTATTTACGTCTATCGAATAACAAACACCGGAGATTTCGCAAATTTGAAATAGGATATATACCAAAAGAAACATTTAAGGAGATAGAGAAAGGGTGTATAGAAATATCAAGTATGCTTTCAAAATTAATCTCGGCACGCTCGAAAACCTTTCGCCCTTAGCCATCTGCCTTTCTCCCTTTCCCTAAGGATACCATGAAAATTCCCATACCAAAGAACAGAATGGAAATAAAGCACTTCCCAAAAGACCTTGACCTCGCACTCGTTATCCTCCTTACCCCTTCATGCATACCTTTTGTTCTAATCCCACCCCTAAACGAAATTTCGCCGATAAGAATCATCCTTGGTCTTCCTTTGGTTCTCTTTCTGCCCGGCTATTCTTTAATCGCCACCTTTTTCCCACGAAAAGACGATTTAGATGGAATCGAAAGAGTGGCACTCAGCTTTGGATTGAGCATTGCAATTACCCCCTTACTGGGTTTGGCATTGAACTACACACCTTTCGGAATTCGGTTGTTACCTATTCTTATTGTTCTGTCGGTATTCACGATTTCACTTGCTTTAGGTGCGTATGTAAGAAGAAGCATGATTCCAGAAGAGGATAGATTTATCGTTATGATCAGGAGGTTTATATAGAATTCGCATAAATACAAATAAAAAGAGATATTCCCCATGAAAAACAAAAAAGTGTGTGTTGTAGGCTTGGGCTACGTGGACTTGCCTTTAGCAAATGTTTTTGTAATTGAAAATAAATCTGTGGAATCTGTGTTAATATGTGGTTAAAAAAATAGGCGATACAAATGAAAATATCAATCATCCTCGGCACACGCCCGGAAATAATAAAGATGTCCCCTGTTATAAGAGAATGTGAAAAGCAAAACTTAGATTATTTCATCCTGCACACAGGTCAGCATTATTCCTACAACTTAGACAAAATCTTCTTTGATGATTTGGAACTACAAGCAGCAAAATACAACTTGGATGTTGGCTCAGGCACGCATGCAGAAGAAACGGGAAAGATGCTGATTGGCATAGAAAATGCTCTAAAAGAAGAAAAACCAGATGTTGTGCTGGTAGAAGGCGACACGAATACTGTTTTAGCAGGTGCCCTCGCAGCAGTGAAACTTGGAGTAAAGGTAGGGCATGTAGAAGCAGGTTTGAGAAGTTACGATAGAACCATGCCAGAAGAAATCAACAGGGTTTTAGCAGACCATATTTCTGATTATTTGTTCGCACCAACAGAAGAGGCAAAGAAGAATTTGCTAAGGGAAGGCGTAGAAGAAAATAAAATCTTTGTTACCGGAAACACAATTGTAGATGCAGTTTATCAAAATTTAGAGATTGCCAAAAGGAAAGTAGATATCTTGAAGAAGCTAAATTTAACCTCTAAGGAATATTTCCTCGTTACAGCACACAGACAGGAGAACGTGGATATAAAAGAAAGATTAAAAGGGATTTTAGATGGTTTAGAATTGGTTTATCTTGAGTTTAATTTACCCATAATATATCCAATCCATCCGAGAACGATGAAAAGAATAAAAGAATTTGGCTTAGAAGTTCCAAATGGAGTTGAATTAATCGAGTCTCTCGGCTTTCTTGAGTTTTTACAGTTAGAGGTGAATGCTACACTTGTACTAACAGATTCTGGCGGCGTGCAAGAGGAGACTTGCATATTGAAAGTTCCTTGTGTTACTTTAAGGGATAGCACAGAAAGACCAGAGACTTTAGAGGTTGGAAGTAATGTTTTAGCGGGAGTGAATCAAAATATGATTTTACGTGCAACAGAAGAAATGTTAAGTAGGGATAATAATTGGAATAATCTTTTTGGTGATGGAAAAGCAGGAAGTAGGACCATCAAAATATTGGAGGGAGCAATAAAATGAAAATATGCATACTTGGTCTGGGATATATTGGTTTACCCACAGCAGCATTATTCGCAACGCACGGTCACGAGGTAGTTGGTATAGACATAAACAACAACGCCGTAGAAACAGTTAACAAAGGAATAACACCATTCGATGAACCTGAACTTCCAGAACTATTAGAAAAGGTGACAAAGTCTAAAAACCTCACAGCAAAAACAGAAGTCGAAGAAGCGGACGTATTCATCATTGCAGTACCAACACCGCTAAATAAAGAGATGAAGATGGCGGATTTGAAATATGTAAGATCAGCAGCAGAGATGATATACCCACATTTAAGAAAAGACAATCTTATTATCCTCGAATCAACTGTTCCACCTGGAACATGCGATAAATTATTAATTCCGATATTAGAAAAATCAGAATTAAAAGTTAGTGAAGATTTTTATCTGTCGCATTGCCCAGAGAGAGCCATTCCCGGGAATACCGTTTATGAGATGGTGCATAATGACCGAATCATTGGTGGCATAGATAAAAAATCTACAGCGTTGGCAAAATCGTTGTATTCATGTTTTGTAAAAGGCAATTTTTATTTGACGAATGCGATAACCGCGGAATTTGTTAAACTTATGGAGAATACGTTTAGAGATATAAATATCGCATTAGCAAACGAATTCGCGCAAATAGCAGAAGAGAGCAGAGTAAACGTTTGGGAGACAATAGAATTAGCAAATAAACATCCCCGGGTGAACGTACTGAAACCAGGTCCTGGTGTCGGAGGGCACTGTATTGCAATAGACCCCTGGTTCTTAACTGAAAATTCAACCAGATGCAGGATCGTTTCTCTGGCGAGGGAAATCAACGATGGAATGCCAAATCACGTTTTGCAGATCGTTAAGGGGATGCTGAAGGGTGTGAACAATCCGGTAATTACTGTTTTTGGCGTAGCCTATAAAGGTGGTGTGGACGATACAAGAGAAACGCCTGCTTTGAAGTTCATAAAACTGGCAGAGAATGAGGGGTATAAGGTAAAAGTGCATGACCCCCACGTTAAAGAATTTGAGTATAAGATTTTGGAATTGGAAAGGGCGGTTAAGGATAGTGATTGTATAATATTGATAACAGATCATCCAGAATTCAAAGAGATCAATCCAAAAGAAATATCGCGCTTGATGAGAAATAAGAATATTGTTGATACGAGGAATATTTTAGATGCAGAACAATGGAAAGAAGCTGGATTTAGCGTGAAGGTGTTGGGTGAAGGAACGCGTTGATGATAGTATTTTTGGGAATTAAATCTTTTCACGCATATTTCTAATCATCGCTTTCACCTCGTTTATTTCTTCTTTTTCCACACCTCTAAGCATGTATAAAGCTAAAAAATATACTATACATCCAATCAAAATCTCCACTATTAAGTTTAATAACGATATAGCAACCAGAGTACTTATACTATACACAATAATGCCCATCATCGCTGAAGCCAAAAATATTCGAATAACTGATTTGGTTACAGGTCTCCACTTTAGATATTTTGAGGATGTTCTATCTGCAATCACAAATGCGACAAAATATGATATCATAGTTGAAATCCCAGCCCCTATAAATCCATAATACGGAATCAACACCAGATTTAAAAGTATATTAAGAATCGCAGATATTGTAATAATTTTAGCGATTAATCTGCTTTTTTCATGGATTATTAAACCTGTATATGAAAGTAAATATAAACCCATAAAAAAAGCACCCGTGGTCACAAAGGGAAATATCAACTGCCCACCATAGTATTGTGGCGTAGTTAAAATACTAATAATTGGCTTTGATAGCGAATTGAATCCTATTAGAGCGGGTAAACTTAACATAAGGAAATATCGTGACAATTTTTGGAGATTGAACTCGGCATCATCTCTATTTTTTTCCCATACATTTATGATTGTGGGGGTTAAAGCGGTAATGAATGGCACTATCAGTAAGCCCATGCTTTGATAGGCGATATCGTATCCCATGGAATATATGCCAACTGCAGAGCTATTCCTAAAAAAACCTATCATATACCTGTCAGAAACGCTTAGAATCCATTGAGATAATAAGGAGGCTATTAGGGGTGTGCCATACCACATAATTTTACGGGCAATATCTGTCGAGACGGCATTTTTATTTAACTTGATTTTCTTCTTAAAATAAAAAGCAAAAATAAAGATATTCAAGAAAATTAACGCAACAAAAGTTCCAAGTAAAACGCCCATTACTCCTTGAGATAATATAATTATAAAATATAACCCAGTAAATAGACCCAGGTATCTATTTAAAACCGTAAAAAGTCCGTATTGTTTAGAATCTTGGCGAATTCTAAATATGGCTAAAAAAGTGCTAAAAAAAGATGTCAGTATAAGAATAAGAACACCGAAAGCAAGCAATTCAAAAAGGTTTGGATTAATGTACGCCTTCAGAGATAATAATCCAATGCAATAGAATAATGAGACTGCGAGTGTGCAGAGCAAAGTAACAATGAAAGAAGTTGTATAAAATTCCTTCTCGTTCTCTTTTCCATCAAATTTTGGTAGAAATCTAACAATAGATGCGGATATTGGACCATAGGCAAATACACTTAATAAAGAGATTGTAACGAGCGCAAGAGATAGATACCCATACTCACTTGGATTAAATAATCTCGTATATATTGGTACTGATATGAATGCAGACAAAGAGGCTAAAGCCAGCGTGATAAAATATATTCCACTGTCACTTATTGTTTTTTTAATTGGACTTTCTGTCATGTCTGGTCCATTCCAAAAATCAAAATCATAAAATCGTCAATCATTGCTTCTTTTCCAAGTTTTTGTTTTTTACTGCTACTGTTATCAATAGGCCACCACAGTAATTAGCCGCTGGGCGTAGAATAAAATCTATTAAAGTATAAATTTTTATCTTGTAAAGAATTGCATTAATTAGCCTAATGATAAAATTCCAATATTTAAAAATAAAGGCATCAGTATCGAAACTAAGGAGTTCATACGTGTCTATACCATACAGAGGGTAAAACCTTCTATTCAAGATTACTTTGAACTCTCCAGTTTCTTCTATCAATGCTTTGATTTCTTTTTTACTGAAAGCCCTCTGCCAGCCGTATAATTCAATTGTTCTTCTTTTTTTATGTCTCACTGTGTTGTAATGAGGTCTTGCCGGAGCAATAATAAGTACTATATCTTTTGAGAGAGTTAAATGTTTGTTGATACCTTCTTTCCTTAGTTCCCCGGAAAAGTGCTCTGCTACCCCAGAAGATAAGACAATGTCATACGTTTTTGTTGTTTCTACATTGAAAAAGTTTGATAACATAAAATCTACATTTTCGTGGCTTTTAAATAAAGACCTTGCAAGACTAAGTGCTTCCTTGGAGAAATCAACTAGGGTAACTTTACTTGCTCCATATTTTAGCATTAAATAGCTCAACACCCCTCTACCGCAGCCCAATTCAATAACTTCTTTGTCCGTTATATCAATTGCCTTATTAATTTCATTAAATATCTTTATATCCATTTCCCCAATCTGTATTTTACCGTGGCTTTTGCTCCATGTTGTATTCCAAACAGGCGGTTCTGCCTTCTTTGAACTTATGTTATCCCTCATAAAAGCCAATCTCCATTAACTCTTCTTCGTATGAAACTTTGGATGGAACAGAAACTACAATTCTACCATGTGGCTTTAAAATTCGATTCATCTGTTTTAAGACCTTTTCATAATCCTTTATATGTTCTAAAACCTCAGAGCACATAATTACGTCGATTGATAAGTTTTGTAAAGGTATATTTGTTGCATCTCCTTGTATCTGTGCCACATCAAGTTTTTTTGCCATGTTCATAAATTTAGCAAGCCTATTCTTAGAAAGATCAAAAGCCACACATTCATGCCCTTCTTCTGCAAGAATGCATATTAGTTCTCCATTCCCACACCCAACATTAAGCACCTTTTTACTCTCTTTCGGTACTTTCGAGATTAGCATCCTGTATCTAAGCTCTTCTATGCGTCTTGTGCTTTCAGGGATTTCACGTAGCGCATCTTGCTCGTAGAATTGTTTTAGATTGTTCATTTGGATACCTCATCAAACACTTCTGCCAACTGCCTCGTAAGTTCCTTTCTATCATATTTTTTAAATAGTGTTTCGTCCATCTTTAGTTCTAAATTATCTTCTTTATGTTTTAAATACATTTCATAAATAGCATCTTTAATTGCAGTTATATCTCTTGGCGGGACTACTTTACCCAGATTTTCTGAGCGGATTAAATTCGCTACATGACCTTCTGGCACCAATGCCAGTATTGGTTTCTTTGCCCCAATATACTCAAACATCTTTCCAGGAGCTACAGCAGTTCCATCCTCCTCTTCATAAAGCATTAATAGCAACACATTGGATTGTAATTGGTACTTAATACTTTCGTTGTGGGAAACATAACCAACTATGTGTATCTGCTCCATTAGAGATAGCTCTTCTATCAGATGTTTGCTATCCTCTAAAAAACCACCAACAAAGAAAACTTGAATGTCATGTTTTATTTTCTCATTTTCATCGATTAGTTGTTTGATAGCTTTTATAAAATAATAGGGTGTCTTATATTTCCAAAACCCGCCTGTATATGTAATTGTGAACTTTTGAGGTTTGATGTGATCTATACCCATAACATCATTTGGATCAAAACCGTTAGAGATAACAGTAAATTTAGAAGATTCAATAAAAGGGTGCACGCCTTTAAGTTCGTCTGCAATTGGTCCAGTTGCACAGATTATTTTATCGGCAGACGCCAGCACTTTCCGTTCCATATATCTCTCGATGCGTGCACGAATTTTATTAGACGACTTAAACAATGGATTTTCTGTCCAACCATCTCTAAAATCTACTACCCCTGGTTTCCTACTTATTCTTTTGACTACATATCCCACCAAATGCGTTGAATGTGGTGGAGTTGTTGAATAAATCAAATTGACATCGCTATTTTTTATTATCTTCATAGCTTTTATAATTGCAAAAGGCACCCATAAAATATAGATATCCGGAACCGAAAATTTAGTTATAAAATGATATAATAGCTTAAGTAATCGTTTTACCACAGAATCTTTTTGATTCAGAAAGTTATACTCTTTAGAACTTGTGTTATCCCTTTTTTTTTTCAAAAAATAAAATGTATCTACCAGACTAGGCGATCGTTCCCTAAATATCTCTGTACCCTTGGGTATTTCGTCCATTAAGGATAAATCACATACATCACCTTCAGATTGATTATATCTAGCGGTTAAAACTATGGAGTTCCACCCATACGTAGGCAGATATTTGACATACTTTAATGTCCTTAGAAATGTTCCTCCACCAACAGGTGGAAAAGAGTATGTAATTATTAAAACCTTTTTTTTTGTCATATAATTTTTTTCCACTTTTTACCTTTATTTCGACATAATGGAATTCCAAAATATTAAAATGCTATGACTTTCCAAGAAAGTCATTTACACTCTAAATTTATTTGGTTATATTTAAATAGTTCCTTATCTTAAAGTTTGATAGTGACAAATGATGCTAAAAGTCTCGATAATAATCCTGAACTGGAACGGCTGGAAAGATACGATAGAGTGCTTGGAATCACTCTATCAAATTACTTATCCAAATTATGAGGTTGTTGTTGTAGATAACGGCTCTGAAGATGAATCAATAGAGAAGATAATAGAATACTGCGAAGGGAAAATAAAAGTTGAGTCGAAGTTTTTCGAGTATGACCCAAGTAATAAGCCAATAAAAGTCATAGAATACACAAGAGCAGAAGCTGGAGGAGGTAAAGAGGAGGAAATTGATAGTTTACCTTCAAACAGGAAAATGATAATTATAAAAAATGAAAAGAATTATGGGTTTGCTGAAGGGAATAATATTGGAATGAGATATGCATTGAAGGCTTTGAATCCTGATTATATTTTGCTTTTGAATAACGATACGGTTGTTGATAGGGAGTTTTTGGGGGAGTTGATGAAGGTTGCGGAGAGTAACGGAATGATCGGGTTTGTGGGGGCAAAAGTATATTTTTATGATAAAAGTAATGTGATACAGTTCACAGGCGGAGGTAAAATAGATCTCACAAGGGGTAAAGCACCTCGAATCGCTTCGGGTAAAATTGATAATGGACAATATGATAACTGTT
>QBUN01000152.1 GCA_013180565.1 Candidatus Methanophaga sp. GoMg3.2
TTACGGTCTTGTCATTTTAGACCCGCATTTTGGGCTGGTCTGCTGATAGCATGGCACCCCCGTTTGATGCGGCATTGTAGAGCCACAATTTGGGCATCGGCATTCTCCGCTGGGGCCCAATCCGCTGCCACCCATCCTACCTTGCCCTTGACCTCCTCGTCCTACTCCTTGACCTCCTCCTCTACCCATGCCACTCATTTTATCTTGTCCACCTCCCGTAAGAATACAGATAGCCATAATATGGCATTGGGTACATCCCTGGAGCTGGAGCCATTGCACCATACATTCCTGTCCACCACCTTCTGGGAAGCCACGGGAAATTCCTGCAGTATGGATAAGGGTTGCCCATTCCCATACCTCTTCCGGGTCCAAAGCCAGACCAAAAACCTCTTCCAAATCCTCTTCCTCTTGCCATTTTTTTCACCCCCTTTTAAGTTCTTCTATTCTTTTCTTCACTTCTTCTAAATCATTCTCCAGTCTATTAGCCATGTTCGATAGTTGTTCGATTTCTTCCTCTTTTGCTCGAGGCGTTATTGGCGCCTGCGGCGCTTGTGGTTGTTGCGAAGGCATTGGTTGCTGCATGTAAAGTCCCATACCAGCATGAGCATCTACTGTTGAAGCAATTGTCTCACCTAACTTACCGCTTTTATACATCTCAGTAGCTTCTTGTACCGTGCCATAAGCGCCTGTTGCGATTTTCACACCAGCGGTGGACAGTACCTGAAAAGCATTGGGACCTATATTCCCCGAAATGACTACAGCCACACCTTTATTCACCATTGTTTGTGCCGCCTGAATTCCCGCTCCACCCGGTGCGGCAATCGCTTCGTTCGCCATCGCTTCAAATGCCATTGTCTCCGAATCTACGATTACAAAGTATTGGCACCTTCCAAACCTCGGGTCTACCTGCGCATTTAGGTCTCCTGCTGTTGCAGTTACGCATAGCTTCATCTTTATCTTTCACCTTCGCCCTATGGGTTTTGATTTTTTCTTCCTCATGTGAATATATATTCATATCAGTATATAAATGTTACTTCTTCTCTTCTTTACCTTCCACAAATGCCTGCACATTTTCCACTATCTGCCCAAATGCGTCTTTTACTTTCGATTCCTTTTGCATGACAAAGGGCGTTCCGCTATCCGCAGCTTCTACCATCTCCGGGTCTAACGGCACTCTTCCAAGGAAAGGCACTCCTAACTCCGCCGCTGCCCTTTCGCCGCCTCCATATTTGAAGATATTTGTCTTTTTTCCACAGTATGGGCACACAAACCCACTCATGTTCTCTATTATCCCTATAACCGGCACCTTCAGCACCCCTGAGAAGTTTACTGCCTTTCTTGAATCTAACAATGCTAAATCCTGCGGTGTTGTAACAATTATCGCACCATCTACATCCTTTATCAACTGCGCAACACTGAGTGGCTCGTCGCCCGTTCCCGGCGGAAGGTCAACAATCATATAGTCCAGCTCACCCCAATCAACATCTGAAAGGAATTGCCTTATCGCATTCATCTTCATCGGTCCTCGCCAGATGATTGGGGAATCTCTGTCTGGTAACAGAAAACCTATGGACATCGCTTTTAGCCGTGGTGTGACTAAAATAGGCGACATTTTTTCCCCTGATGTCTCTGGCCGCTTGTCCTCTATCCCCAATATCTTTGGAATATCCGGTCCGTGTATATCAGCATCCATCAAACCCACGTCTAAACCGCTCATAGCGAGAGCAAAAGCAAGATTTGCTGCTACCGTTGTTTTCCCTACACCCCCTTTTCCACTCATCACCATTACCTTATGCTTTACCTTTCCCATGCTTGCATCAACTGCTTCTGCTTCTTCTTTCATCCCTCTTTTCCTTTCTTCCTCTTCTTCTGCATTCATATTTCATTTATCACTCCTAACAAATTTAATACATCTCTGAATTAGGCGTTCTCTCTCCTCGCCGTAGCTCGAAGAGAAGGAAATTTGGCTGGACGCCTACGCACCTGCACCCTCTTTGCCATGGCATATATGAATATACATTCACACTGTTTAGTGATTAATATTCTATCCCTGAAGTTGTGCTACCTATTTTATCCCAATAATGCTTGACCTTCTCCATGTGAGTTGCTATATCTGCCATTTCTATTATTCTATCCTCTACCTCTCTTCCGCTAAGAATGATGTCCGTATGACCTCTTTTCTTTAACAACTCTAAGACCGCCTCTTCTGTTAAAAGCTCGAATTTTAGTGCGTATAATATCTCGTCCAGAACCAAAAGGTCGGTCTCTTTTTCATCTAGCACTCTATGAGCGAGTTCCAACCCCTCTTTAGCCTTTTTGAGATGTTTTTTTCGCGATTCTTCGTCCTTTAAAAAACCGGGAGCCCCGCAAAGATGTATCTGGAGGTTGTCAACACTTTTTAGAAATTGATATTCTCCGGTAGTTGGCCTTCCTTTCATAAACTGCAATATCACTACTTTTTTGTTATGACCCAACGTCCTTATGGCATGACCGATAGAGGCGGTTGTCTTTCCCTCTCCCTTTCCATAATAGACGATAATTTTTCCCGCAACTGAGTTCATAAATATTATTTAAAATCACGCTTTATAATTATTGAACAGAACTTTCAGGTCAGTGATATGTCATTTTAAAAAATAGAAAAGGAGAAATTAAAAAGCAATCTCCTACTTACATCTCCCGTTCAAAGGCAACCCAGGTTTCCGTTGTTGAGACATTTCTGCTCTGGTGGAGGAAATCAATTATTACTGCCGAGTCTTCCGCCTCGTAAATCCATACCGCATCATACCTGCCCAGTGTATGATACACTTGCAGGAACTTGACGCCGGCGGGCGGATTTTTAAGTAGCTCGTCGCCGAATTTCTTCGCATCTTCCACCATGCCTGAATTAACCCTCACGCACGTTATAAACAACATCTTTTTTTTCGACCTCCCTATATATATCTAACGATTGAAGTATAATAAAGTTATGTTCATTTGGAGTGGTATCAAAATGAAAGAGGCAATGTTCTATGAGAAACTGGAAGGGAACGCGGTTAGATGTCACCTATGCCCACATCATTGCAAGATAAACGAATCGAGGCGAGGGATATGTGGGGTTAGAGAAAACAGGGGTGGTGTCCTCTACAGCCTGGTCTACGGTAAGGTAATTGCGAGAGGGATTGATCCAATAGAGAAGAAGCCGTTCTTCCATTTCTATCCGGGCTCTGAGGCATACTCGGTTGCTACGGTTGGATGCAACTTCAGATGTAAAAACTGCCAAAACTTCGAGATCTCTCAGATGCCTAAAGAAGACAAGAGGCAGATAGTCGGTGAAGAGGTATCACCAGAAGAGATTGTTGCGGCCGCCAAACAATACGGTTGTAGAAGCATCGCATACA
>QBUN01000151.1 GCA_013180565.1 Candidatus Methanophaga sp. GoMg3.2
GGAAAGAACACGGTAGAAGAGTTAGCTAATTACGTAAAGAGAAATACCGACCCACAGATATTTTGGTAAAAGAAGCATTGGAACGATTAAATCTGATTAAAGGAGATAAGCTAACCAATGCTTCGATTCTGTTGTTTGGCAAAGAGCCACAGAAGTTTTTCTTGCAGACAAAATTAAGATGTGCAAGGTACAAAGGAACAACACCAATTACTGGCTCTTCGCTGTTTTGTATGGGTAAGTTAATTTATTAATACACCCTACTCCTAACTAAATTATCATAAGAGGAGATGAGTATCAAATGTACGAAGACCTATTCCGGAAAGCATTGAACATAGAAGATCCATGGGTGCTTGAAAGTGTAGATTTCGATCCAGACGCAAAAAGGATCGATCTCTATCTTGATTTTGCACCTGGAACCAAATTCGACTGCCCTGTATGTAACAAACCAGGATGTTCTGCTTATGACACCCAGGAGAAAGAATGGAGACATCTTGACTTCTTTCAGCATAAAGCATTTCTGCATTGCAGAGTTCCTAGGGTATCCTGTGATGAATGTGGTATTCACCAGATCAAAATCCCTTGGGCACGAGACTGTAGTGGATTTACCCTTCTCATGGATGCTTTTATCATGTCAATGGCTCAAAGCATGCAAATGTCAGAAATTGCCGATATGATTGGAGAACATGATACAAGAGTTTGGCGAGTTGTAAAATATTATGTAGAAGATGCCCGCTCACGAGAAGACTTTTCTGATGTCTCTATAATCGGAATTGATGAGACTTCGAGCGCCAAAGGTCACAAATATGTTACGCTAGTGGTGGATTTCGCTACATCCAAGGTAATATACGTTTGCAGAGGTAAAGATGCCTTGACAGTTTCCACTTTCAAAGAAGATTATCAGGTGCATCGTGGAAGTCCTGATAAAATCGCTTCGGTCTGTTGTGACATGTCTCCTGCATTTATTGGGGGTATCGAGACGGAGTTTCCAAATGCATCAATCACCTTTGATAAATTTCATATCATGAAAATTGTGAACGAAGGAATTGATATGGTTAGACGGGAAGAACAAGCGATAAACAAGGTGCTAAACAAGACACGATATATCTGGCTTAAAAATCCGGATAATTTAACAAAAGAGCAAAATAAGACTTTGGGCACCCTTAAGGATATGAATCTGAAGACGATTAGAGCGTATAATTTGAAACTTAGTCTCCAAATGTTTTGGGTCATCCAAGAACGCAACATTGCAGAGCAGTATCTCAAAAAATGGTATTTTTGGGCTACGCATAGTAGATTAAAACCCATGATCAAGGCAGCAAAAACCATTAAATATCACTGGGATGGAGTCCTGAATTATTTTGATTCGAAAATCACTAATGGGATTTTAGAGGGCACTAATAGTGTTGTACAATTATTAAAACGGAGTGCTCGAGGTTATCGAAATATCCCAAATTTCATCACTATGATCTACCTTCGATTGGGTCACTTAAAGTTCCAACTACCCACATGAAATAGCGAAGAGCCCAATTACTTTTATTGATTTAAAAATTATAGAAGGAGATATAATAGATCAGGTGGAAGAGGCAGAAAATTTTGTTCTCTCGCACATTAATTCCTGAGCCTGGGAAGATTGATTTAGAGAAATTGGGATTAAATGAGAGGCAGATAAAAGCATTGGGGCTGATGGTTAATGAGGGTAGGGTATTCACTAATAAACAATACCGAGAACATTTCGGTGTGAGCAATTGGACATGCGTAGGCGATATGAAATTATTGGAAAAACATGGTTTTGTCATTGTAGAAGGTAAAGGAAAATCTACGGTTTATAGAGCATCAGAAACCCCTCACGAAAGTAAAAAAAACCTCACGGAAAAACTCATGATGGACGAAAAAAAAAGTTGGAAAAGCGAGGTTTAAAATGAACGTTATGATGCAAAAACATTTATTCGCAAGGATGATAAGATGGTAGGAAGCGAATTATTGAAGAGATGAACACGCTATCGATCACAGTTGACATAGAAGACTGGTATCATATACCGTTAGTAACAGGTTCTCCTTTCTCCGTATACAAAGATGTAAATGAGTTTTTTGAGGGATGGACTAGACGATACGATTATCTAACAGAACCAACGAAAAGAGTGCTGGATTTGCTGGATGAATTTGATGTAACCGCAACGTTCTTTGTGGTTGCCGATGTAGTAGAGCATTATCCGGAATTGGTGGAATCAATCCAATCGTATCTGTGAATTCACTGTATAATAAAACGGATTCATCGCTAAAAGGTGTTTCATCTTATCCTTATTATCCAAAGAAGAATGGGTTGGAAATAGGAGAAGAAAAAGGTGGGCGGGATTTTATTGAATTCCCGTGGGCGTATTGGAATGTTTTATCCAAAGGATGAAATCGAAGTGATAAAAGTGGATGGACATTCTATCGAATGAATCGAAGTTTTATATACACTCAAGTGGTAAAGTAAATCACCAGGATAACAAAAGATTTAAAAGGGAATTTGAAAGAGCGGCTGAGATGTTGGAAAAAGGAGAAGAGAAGGGAGTGTTTGTGTGGGCGCCTTCGTTAAAGAGATGGCTGAAAGACCTAGATTATGTGTTCTGGCTGGGGACGGTGCGGTGAAATCCTCAAAGGTAACAGCTACATGAGATAAACAGAAGTGAAAACTAAGTTGATAAACATTTATAAGGTGTAAAGTAGAAGATATAAATATGTTCGGAAGAAGATATCGAGAGAGGATTGAGGTTAATAAGAAGAATTACTTTAAAGAGAGGGTATGGACGTTATCAAAAAATGTGTTGGAGTTGGAGGTGAAATTAAATGACAGAAGTAACCATTAAGATACCAGAAGACATTAAAGACATTATAGACGGAATAACAGAGCCTCTTTATGTAGAAGCATTAAGAGAAGTTGCTCGCAAAAGATTTGCTTACAACAAAAAGAAGCTTAAGGATTATAGGAAAAAGATAGCGATATTTGAAGCAAAATATGGCAAATCCTATGAGGACTTTTCGCAGAGTGTACCAGATACTGTCAAAGGACACGATGATTGGATTGAATGGACATACCTTATTAAAGTAGCTAATGTGTTATCAGCTAAAATAGAGAAACTAAGACTCCTTATAGGCAAATGATAGAAGCTGCCCTCAGGAAAACGATAGAACAATTTTCCGACATTGTTGAGTTCATAGAAAAACTCGAATTATCTGAAGAAGAGCATGTATCAAAGGTAAAAGCAAAGCTAAAGCTCTTTGACGGTACTGCTTTATGGATTAGAGAAATTCGTTATCATCAGGCACGATACGATATGCCATGAATAATCATAGTCTATCGATCACTATTGACATAGAAGATT
>QBUN01000150.1 GCA_013180565.1 Candidatus Methanophaga sp. GoMg3.2
ATGACGTCGCCTTTACGAGGCGAAGGTCATGCGTTCAAATCGCATCGGGCCCATATAATTTATCATTTAAACCCTCTTGGGTCTTTTTTTGAGGTATTAATACTTTGATCTTTTGATATAAACCCACCAATTGATTGAATAAGCGATAAACCTTCGGTGATATACTGAGATGGGTATAACGTTTTTGGCAGTTTTTTGCCACGAATGTTAGCCAAAGTTGCATCTATAGGTGAACTTTTAGGGAGGATATGAAAGATGGTGAATATGTTGTATCGATTATTTTAGTAGTGATTTTGGTTCTATGCTTTGTGGGAATCGCATCGGAGGATATGATGTGTGGATGCTAAGGGTGGAGCGGATTTTTTTAGAATACACGTATGCAACTTTGGTCTTTGCATAAGCATCAGATCAAATAAACTCGATATGTACTATTTTTTTTCTAGGATATATTGAAGTTCCGTCATACACTGCATCAAACTTGGATTTACTTTTGTCATATCCCCTTATAACCCACAAAAATCGCGGTAAAGATTTGGTTAATATTTTTTCTTTTCCTTTGATTGATTCTCCTAGCAAGAATTCTTTATATTTTTGAACTGAGAATAAATATAACCTTAAATCCCAATTAGGGCGCCTGTCGATTTGCTTATCTTTCGTTTTCTGATAAAACGTATATATGCGCGAAAAGGTCAATCTCATTTTGTGATATATTGGAATTAATAATTTTTCGAGATCCACACTATAACCTCCATATTCCTCTTTATTCCATTCGTTTTTCCAATTTTGAAAACTTCCTTTAGGTTCTGCTTTACTGAATGGCCCTATCCGATCATCATGCACATATAATTCTTTTAGATTCTCATTTTTGTCACATCGATATCCGCTTATCACAACAGCATGTCGACGTGTCAGGGAATTTTTTTTTAGCGTAAGAGCCGCAATAATGGGGAAACCCGCATTAATATAAGCCTTTACAGCAGTTGTAATATTATCTTCTTTAGGCTTGATTACCTCTATATCTAAACCCAGTGACCTAACACCGTTTATCATTTGTCCCCAATATAATCCGGCTGAAGGGAACAAACGAGATACCTGAGGTAGTGACGTAGCTATCTCTGTTATTTCTGCGGGAGCGTATCTCGGTGTTCCAAATTTTTTGCCCAAATGTTGAAGAGCAGACCATAAAGCAATCGTAGCACATGCACTAACGCCTTCATCCTGCGCTTGAAACGGCAAAGATTTTACCTGTAAAGTTATACCAAAAAGGGACACATTAAAATTACTGATTACGTAATGACGTTCATCGCCGTCAACTTTATCCGGATAAGTTTCTAATAAAGTTCGTCCTATATACGGCTGATCCTTTTCATCTTTTATTGGTCTAATAACAACAAAGCCTAAATATTGAGCATCTTTTAGGCTTTTTGTATCTCCTTTTTTTAGTGAAATTGTAAAGTCTTTAGAAGAAAACTCTTCTTTGAAAAAATGCATGCGCTTTGTAAATTTTCCGTTACCACCAAAGGAACGGGAATAAAACTTCTGATAATCAATCAAATAGTCCTTATCGATGTATTCTTCCTCAAGGACACATGTTTGAGCTCCTAAATCATTTAAATATCTAATTAAATATTGCGCTTGGTTACCATTCCCAAGATGTGCATTAAAATCGTTAGAAGAAAAAACACTATAAGTTTTTCTTTTAGCCATTCTACCGGGTTAACAAGTTGTCTCACAATTGATTTTGACGCCAAAAATATTCCTTATTTTTTGATTTATTGGACAGCATGTTAAATATCAAAAACTTTTTTCAAGTCTTCCTCAGTTAGAGTACCATATTCTCTTTGATTTTCTTCCATCAATTCCTTCACGTTGAGATCATTCTCAACTTCTTCTATAATGTCTAAAAACACCGCCAAATCATCCTCTTCTTCCATCTTTTTTTTAGCCGCTTTCATATCCACCGCCCCTTTTTCGCTTTTAGTTAAGTAAACTAGGAAGAACTTGGTGAAGGCTACACAAAAGCTTTTCGGTTTTTTAAAAATAGAAAATCAGATATATAATGAACACCTAAATATAAAGGGAAAATGTATAATTTAAATCCACAGTATTGGTTTGAAGATGTGTCTGTGCTCGCCGAATTACCCGCAGCCAAAATAGCCGAAAAGCTTCGAGAGATGGAGGATAGTGAGACAGCTGAGTGGTTTGATGGGCTGGATGAACAGATTTACGCTGCCGCCGGTGGGGAGAAGTTATTGTGGAAAGATAAACCATGGCAGCACACAGAGGTGGCCTTTGGATACATCCCACCTAAACCTAATGCTAAGGATGTGGTGGAGATTAAACACGCTGGTAACATGCGTGCTGATGATTCGCTGAAGAACGCAAGGATAAAGGTCACGCTTGACCGGTTAAGGGTAGCCGATTATCCCGGTAAGGGTATGCATCATATCTTATTCGATTTCTACGCCCAGAACCAACTTAAAGACCATGTTGAGGATCTACACTTCAACCAGACGTATCAAGCACAGGAAGGGGAGCAGGCGAGTATAATTGGCTACCCTGTGTTTATAGGACTAAATGTAGGTTTGGAGGGTGTCATTTTCAAGTGTATGACGGTGAACGTCAAGAATGATAACGATGAGGCCATCCTCAACTTTTTAGATCAAGACATTTTCCAAGCCGGTCTAAAACTTGCAACAACAGTGCAACCTGCTATAGCACCGCTAACTAGCATGGCAATAGGCCTAACAAAGATGATAGCAAAGCGGAACAAAAACGTCCCTGTGCAAAAATTTTACATGGGTCTTGACTTCTCCAACGTAGCCACCCGTGCTAGATTAGCCCCAGGATCGTACATTGCTGTTCAGATACCGAACTGTGATTGGGATTGGAGGGAATGGGTATACAACCCAACAAACGGCCGCATCGTCAAGCAGGACGACCTTAGTGCATTGATTCCGTACAACTATATCGTTTTTGGCGTGAGCAAGTACGAGGAATCAGAATAATCATTTTATTGACTGTTAATTTCTTCAAATATGGAGACGAAATTGAAAGAAATAACACGGGTGAATGCGTGATATGCAAAAAACTTCTCCGGGATCGAAAATTGGCTGGCGCTTCGATGCTGTAAAGCTCTGGAATGAACATCGGGGTCGATAGTATTCGCTTCTTTTGCCGCGCTTTCACCGTGTGGGACTGTATAGAAGCGATCGCGAAGCGGTTATAAAAGAGAAAGCAAAAGAATCGCTACTCATATAAAATTTCAAAAGAAAAAAAAGAAAAAATGGGAGATCACGCACTCGGCTTATCCAGTAACTTCGCCTTCTTCAATATCTCCCCT
>QBUN01000149.1 GCA_013180565.1 Candidatus Methanophaga sp. GoMg3.2
AATTCGGAAGATGCGCTATCTTCTGGTTATCAACGAGCATAAACGTGTTCACATGCTCCTTTAGGTTTTCTATCGCGTAATATGCGTCAATTAGTACTTCCTTTTTCTCCCTCCTCTCCGCAGGTAAAACACCAACAAGAACTAGCTTTATCTTTTGCCCACTCAGCGTTTCTGCTATCGGTGTTATTATATTACTATCGCCAAGCCCTGCGAATAGGAATGCGAATTTGATGTCTTTTGCTTCCTTTAAAGCGGCACTTATTTTATTCGCTGTGTCACCATCCGGCTGTGACTTTATAACGATTGGCTTAGCGTTTTTTATCTCTTTATATTCTAACAAGGGATCGAGAATCGCCACTCCTGCGTTTCCTATTCCGATCAATAGGTATGCCATTTTATCCTTTTGTAATTTTTATGAATTATTTCTCTAATTGAAAGGGCACATATATAAATGCATCTGAGTCTTATTGTTTTCTGATGAAGCGGCAAAGTTTGGTTCTGTTGATAAAACTACTGGGCATCGTCATATTCCTCTCTTCTGCCACGATCGTGGCCGGGTCAGATGAGTTGAAGAGAGGGCTACTAGAGGATATTTTATCGCAGGATAATCCCGGATTATTTGACGATTATGGCGAATTACAGCTTGCAAAGACCAAGATGCAGACGATAATACAGGGCTTGGATAGCCGGGAGGTAACCGCAAGTACAAAAGCGTGGGTGGATATTTTGCTCAGAATCATTGATGATTTTGAACTAATGGTAAACGAAAGCGAAAGTTCTGACCCCTTTGACCATATAAATGCGGTAGAAGCTGCGGATAGAATAGACATCTCCATAAATGCGCTCAATGGATATCCGACCGCGGAAAGAAATGGAATACCTATGCTTTCTATGCTTGCACTTACGCGTTTTTATCGTGCGGAAGCCAAATTCTTCGAAGATGCGGCGAGGAATACGGGCGAAACGAAGCTGAAACTAGATTATGAGCGAAGAAGTTCGATTGCATACGAGAAAGGAAGCATGCCCAGTGATGCGAGCAGGATGGCGTTCGAGTCGAGGCGAAATGAAAGGATCTACGACCGGGATATGAAAAGTGCATCGGAATACATAAATGCTGCTAGGGTGCAGCGTGATAAGGCAATAGCACAATCTTCTGAATTCTTTGGTTCGGATTTCATGAGTATACTAAAAGCGCGTGATTCGTTTGAGAGCGCGAAGGGGCTATATGAGAGGCATAATGATAAAGAACTGGAGAATGTAAAAGGGATTGAGGAAGAGATAAAAGATGCTTATCAAAGGTTGATGCTTGATGCGCTTCTGCGAGTCGGGATTTATCTTCTTATCCTTTCATTCATTGTCGTTATATTATGGAAGGAGTTCAAAAAATGGGGTGAGGAATTAGATGACACGAGGTTGGGCGAAGAGCTTATTGTTTGAGAGTACAATAGTAGCTATTGTACTCCTTGCTCTTTTGTGCTCTCTGCAGAGTGCAAGTGCATATGAACTAAGTTCCACTCATAGAGATGTGAGTTTGTCATTCGGACAGACAAAAGATAATACGAAGACAGTATCCTTTACTATTACTAATAATCAAAATGTCACAGTTCCCGGTAATATAATCATTCCCGCTACCCCCCCTCACATAACCCTTACCGGTCCTTCTTCTTTTACCTGCGGCCCTAAGTCGTCCACCAGCGTAGAGTTTACCGTCACGGCAAATCCAACGGGCGAAGATGAAACGCGCACACCATTTACGATCAATATAGGTGCTAAGCGAGTTGTAATCTATGTAACGATAACATACTATGCAATGCTTGAAGTATCGCCATCGTCAATAGATCTCGGAAGGGTTCGTCTAACTGACAAGCCCCCCCCGGAAACGGTCACGATCCGCGAGAAATTCGGCTATAAGGATGTCAACATACGAATAGCAAAGAAAACAGGAAATGACTGGCTTAAAACGGATAAAACACAACTACAGATAAAAAAAGGATCGTCTGCGGAAATAAATTTCATTCTAACACCTAAAACGCCGGATCACAACCGATATTCATGGACCTATTCCCTATCAAGCACTACAAGCAATACCCAGATAAGTCCAAACAGGATACATATCGATGTATACATGTTAATGCCGGCGAAGCTTGGCGAACTTGACGATGCAGAGTTGGAAATAAAGTTTGATGAGCCAAGGGGAACAAAACCGGAATATGAAAAGGCCATTTATGTGCGAGTGACAAATGAAGGCGATGAGCCGATGAATTTCACCAGTAAAATCATCGAGCCACGAGAGCTAGATATGAAGATTATAAGTGTCTATTCCAGATTGGTCGAAGTTGATGGTAAGGCGGATGAAGATATTAAGATTCAGATCACAGCACCTTATTATGCTTCAGAAGGGACACATCACGGAAGACTGCAAATAGACGCTGGGGCGGCAGGTCGTGAAACGGTGGACATAGCAATAAAGATATTATGGCCGGTAGGATTTAACATTTCTTCGGATTCCGATTATTTTTGGCCTGCGGAGCCAGCCATCGATTTCGGACCTTTAGAGCTGAAAGAGCAAGGCTATGAGAAGCGAGAGATGAACCTAACAATAACAGAGATTTATCTTTATAAGCCGGTGCGGAATCTACGTCTTTTCCCTAAAGGCGAATACGGTAAACTTTGGATAAAAGACGATAAGAATTTTTCTATAATACCACCTGGCGAGTCAGGAAATATTACGGTCAAGATAGAACCTGGCTTGGAGGCTGTGCCGAAGGACTATACGTGGGATTGTGATCTTAGTGCTTCTGAGATAGAAGCGAAGAGAATAGAGGTCAAGGCGAAGATAGTGCCAATGAATATCTCGATGATGGTTGATGAGTTCAGGTCATTTAGAAACAGTCCGCTTTATACTCGTTATCCATCCTCTACAGAGGCTATAATATCAAACGGGGTAGAGCTATTGGAACTTGTAGGGGGAAGTGAAATAAAGGAAGTGGACTGGAAAAGGATACCTATCTTGACAAAGGGTGCGCTCGCTCTTCTATCATCTTTGAATGATGCTATTGTATTCACAGACGAGAAGGCATACGATAAAGCGGTAGAGAACTTATTGGTTGCTTCGGTATCTCTATCCTCTGTAGACTCTAATTCTGATATGTACAATAGGGATCTATCGAACCATGCACATGCTATTTCCAAGGGTGCGGATATGACAACGGAAGCGGTATTGAAGGACGAGGCGAAGATGCTTGAATTGCGCGGCTGGGACATAAACAATGCCGTGGTGCACGCAGTAGCAAAGGATGATATACGCGGCTTAACGGCAGAAGAGAATG
>QBUN01000148.1 GCA_013180565.1 Candidatus Methanophaga sp. GoMg3.2
AGGATATTCCAAAGTATCTCCAGGTATTACAGCGGCTTCATCTCGTTCAGAGAGTCGTACCGGTCACAGAAAGAAATCCAAAGACAAAAAAAGCAATCTATCAAATATCCGACAATTTCTTTCGATTCTGGTTCAGATTCGTTTATCCAAATAGGAGCGATGTGGAGGGTGGTAATGTGGATAGGGCACTCACAAAAATCAGGGAAGAATTCAATCCCTATGTCGGCATGATATTTGAACAGGTCTGTCGAGAATTTCTAGATGAACTCAATCACAGGACGGGTCTTCCCTTCCACTTCACCAAAATCGGTAACTGGTGGGGGCATTTTCGAGAAGATGGTGTGAGAAAGGAAATTGAGATTGACATCGTCACATTAAATGAGGATACAAGGGATATCCTTTTTGCCGAGTGTAAGTGGCAGAATAAGAAGGTGGACATTAACACATACAATAAACTGCGTGAAAAATCCAAACTCGTCGAATGGCATAACGATAAAAGAAGGGAATACTTCGCTCTGTTTTCAAAGGCTGGATTTGCCCCGGAACTCAATAATGAGGACGTTATTCTTTTCGACCTGAAGGATATGGAAAAACACCTAAAATCTTATTAATGGATACAAATAAAACTTCCTCAGACCACAAGATTACACAGATTTTCACAAACCTTTTCTTAGAAAGAAAAGCTTTACCAAAAGAACTTATTTGTTTTTCTTTTAGCACAGGCTAAATTTTCTTTTTGTAAAAAAGAAAAAGTGTTGTGTTAATCTTGTGAAATCTCGTGGTTTTTTAACATTCGCTATACAAATACAAATAAATTAATCCACAAACCTTCTCGCAACATAGACCGAAGTCTTGATCAATCCCTCCCGTACAATTAGCCTTAACCCGTCATTATCTCGTACCAGATCAGCAATCGGCGGGCTTGTGCTATAATATATTTTAACGAACGATCTACAAAACGGTTCTGCATCAGATACGCATCTCGAATTGCCTATCTATGAATGCAAATGCACCATGATCAGCAAAAAAAAGAAAGCTTTACCAAAGAAATGTTTATACGTTATATCTTTATAGATATATTAAATTAATAACACTGCCTCGGTAGCTTAGCCTGGATGAGCGATTGACTTGTAATCAGTAGGTCGAGGGTTCAAATCCCTCCCGAGGCTTTCTTTGTACGTTAACTTCAAAACCGCTTTTTCATTACTAAATTAAATTTATAGGTGAAAGGTATATGTTATATACAATTAAATATCGTGGAGGTGGAAGAGTGATAAGAGCGCAGATTGACCTGCCCCAAGAAAAGATCGCTGAATTCTGTAAGAAATGGAAGATACGCGAATTCGCGCTATTTGGGTCTGTGCTGGGGATTAAGTTTCGCGATGATAGCGATATAGACGTGCTCGTCACCTTCGATGAGGATGCAAAACATACGTTATTCGATCTCATCCACATGCAGGACGAACTCAAAGAGCTCTTTGGACGTGAAGTGGACATAATCAGCCGTCGAGGCATCGAATCTAGCCGTAATTATCTCCGCAGGAATGCTATATTAAATTCAGCCGAGGCAATCTATGCAACGTGATAGGGAATACTTACGGGATATTCTGGAAGCAGCAAAAATCGCTCTAAATTATGTTAGTGGAATGAACAGAGAGGCATTTCTTGACGATCTCCAGTGTCAGGATGCTGTAATCCGTCGGCTGGAGATTATAGGAGAGGCTGCCCGCCGGATATCCGCAAAAAGCCAGAAGAAGTTCTCTGATTTGCCGTGGAGCGATATGATTGGTATGCGCAACATGATGATACATGAGTACGACTAGGGGACCAACCCCGGGAACCATAGCCCCGCTTCTTCGTCCAAGCCGAACATCACGTTCATATTCTGTATCGCCTGGCCGGATCCGCCTTTAACAAGATTGTCAATTGCGGAAATCGCCACGATCCTAGCGTTTACCGCATCTATTCCGAATCCAATATCGCAGAAGTTAGTACCTCTTACGGCGCTCAAAGATGGTATGCCATCCCGGAGCCGTATAAAGCTCTTACCGGTATAAGACCGTTTATAGATCTCTTCGATTTCATCATGCGTCATTGTCTCTTCTGTATTTAAGAATACATGCGCAGTGGTGAGTATGCCCCTAATAGAAGGAATGACATGCGGTGTGAAGCTAACTTTCACGTTTAGCTCCATCCGCATCTCTGCGACATGCCGGTGCTCCGTTATTTGATAAGGGATGATATTCTCAGCGAGATTCGGGTAATGGGACGTTTCGGACGGTTCGGCACCGGCACCGGATACGCCTGATTTCGCATCAAATACCACATGGCTTACCAGTCCTTCTTTCACCAGCGGTGCAACAGCAAGTATAGCACCCGTGGGATAGCAGCCCGGGTTCGCAACCAAATCAGCATCCTTTACTTCCGGATGCAATTCCGTCAGTCCGTACACAGCTTCTCGCTCTTCTTTATCTCTATGCTCTCGCTTGTATATCCGCTCGTACTCTTCCTTCTTCAATCGATAGTCGGCGCTGAGGTCTATTACCTTGGCCCCACATGCTATTAACTCCGGCACATAGTCCATTGCACTGCCATGAGGAACAGCAGCAAATACAATATCACTTCTATTTGCTATCTCTTCTGTATCTATATCTTCATATTCGAGCTCGATAAACGGGGCCAGATGTGGATTCACGCTGCTTACCGTCCTTCCTTTGTATCGCCTGGATGTTACCACCGATATCTCTACGCCAGGATGCATCAAGAGCAGCCTTAATAACTCAAGACCCGTGTACCCAGCGCCACCAATTATTCCTGCTTTTATCATTTATTTACTGTCTCTTTATGTAGTTTATCAAACCCCCACTATCCAATAGCTTCTGCATGAATTCCGGTAGTGGTTTGAATTCATACTCCTCATCCTTTGTAATATCCCTTATCACGCCGTCACCGAAATCTATCGCTATCTCATCCGTTTCTTCTATTCGGTCGAAGACGTCTGCCTCGATCAGAGGCAGCCCGATATTAATAGAATTTCTAAAGAAAATCCGCGCAAAGCTCTTTGCTATCACGCAGCTTATACCCACACCGATTAAAGCACGGGGTGCATGCTCGCGTGAACTGCCGCAGCCGAAATTCTCTGCCGCTATAATTACATCGCCACTTCTTGCTTCTTTTGCAAATTCCGGTCGCATCTTGGCGAACGCATGCGCTGCGAGCTTCTTTGGATCCCCGGTAGTCAGATATTCCGCCGGTATTATCTGGTCGGTATCTACATCAGGTCCAAACTTCCATACTCTCATCTTTTCCATTTTAAGCTCTACCT
>QBUN01000147.1 GCA_013180565.1 Candidatus Methanophaga sp. GoMg3.2
ATTTTTTGTCGCCTGTCTAAAAGAACACTGCTACCAGAATCGTCATCTGGGGTACCTATTGTCTGCTTTAAACCAGTAGAAGGATTTACAACTTCGAATTCATGTAGATGATAACCTGACCAGCCCATGACGTCTTGAATAGCGACATGCAGATCCCAAAAGGTATATATTATGTTTCCGGTACTTGTATTCGCCGCCAGATCGGTGGTTTACTACCCCCAAGCGTGATCTTAAATTGATACACGTGATTGTATTTCATTTTCATATTATCTATTTTTAAGACACTTCACACCTAAATACTTATTGTTTTGCGTGACCATCAAAAAACAGGTATTTGCATGTATAGTCAAAGAACAAACTAAAATCACTTATTGACACAGATTAACGCTGATTAACACAGAAAAAATCAAATCCGTGTAAATCCGTGTAAATCTGCGTCCTAAATTAAATACCAAACAATACCCAATGTCAAAATCCCAATCTTCAAAACAGTCTTTTTGCTAAGGGTTTGTTTTGAATTTAGATATTTGAATTTGCTTGTAATTTGATGCTTGAGATTTGTGATTTTCCACCATTTAGTGTGCAAATTCTTATATTGTATAATCTTCTATTTTAAAAGTTATCACATCTAAAGTAGTTCCTAACCCGTGGAGTTTCGGGCACGTCACCTCCAATTTATCCGGATTTGTGAGAAAGAGCGTGAAACTGTGACAGGCAGTTAACAATTATTAGCAAAGAAATCGTCGAAACAACGATTCACGACTACGAATCGAAGTAAAAAGAATCAGATCGTAGCCTATACCTAAAATGCAAGAAGCTATATGTGCAGGAACTCGAAAAAAGAAAGCAAATGTTCCAACATAAAAATGGCCGCTTATAACCAGCAATCCGGTTATTGCCATTGAACCAACTGGTAAGTCAGGAAAAACTTGTGTCTGCTCAAAAATCCACAAATTTTTTTAGCAGATAATGCAAAAAGCAAAGTTAAAGTTCAATGTATGGTGTTTTTGGGCGTTCAAAATTTAAAATTTAAAATTTAAAATTTAAAATTTAAAACTCAAAAGGGCTCATCCCCATTCCCGATTTATATTTTGCATTTTGCAATTAATTGCTCGAACTCCACAAGATTCTGAGCCATTACGAACTCCTACTTGTTCTATCGGTTCGTCACACGGCCGCAGTTCCTTATTCCTTCTTTCCAGTCGGCAATACTTTATCGGCTTGCTCGCTTGTTCTCCCCAATCGGCAACTGTTTTCGTTATCATACCACGTCCTCGGGAACCTTCGTAGTAATCTCTGTTAAACCGTGTGATTCTAGCGCATAACGCTTCCGCTTACACCAGGGATAGTCCAAACCCTGTAATCAGGTCATTGATAAACAGTTGTCTGTCCGATTTGTTCACCAATCTTCTCAACTCTTCCTGGTTCATCTACATCTCCTATTTATAGTCATATATTCTATCATGAACCAGGTGTCATATGACACAAAGAGTAAGTTATAATTCATAAAGCTCGCTACAAAACTTCCGACCATCACCAAAACAAACAAGACCGCCAATATTAAAGATTTCGATAATGATTGCTCAAAGGAATATGCTCAATAAGAGAGGTAAAGAAAGGTTTACTTTAATATTTTTCTGAGTGATGGCTTTATTTACAATGTTTGTAAAAGGAAAATCTCAGCAGTAATCATCCTTCTAACTCAACTACTTCTAAAAAATCTACTCTTTTAAAATCGGAATCAAAAGTCGCAATTTTAGTGATCCCGTGGTGTTTGCACGTTGCTGTGATTAGAGCATCGTTTGGAAGTAAGCCATATTTCCATGAGATTTCAATTGACCTTAAAGAGATTTCTGCGTTTAAAGGCAATATCTTTAACGTTCCCGTTTCAATAATCCTTTTAACGAACTCATTAAAATATTTAAAAATAGGCTCGAAATTCGCTCTTTCTTTGATATATTTTTCCTTAAGGAGATATTTTCCACCTTTCTTGTAGATTTGCTCTGTTTTTAAGAATAGAGATTTGTAAAAAGATTCTTCAATCACATTTGGTGAAGAAAACAATTCTTCTCCTTTTTCAAAGAGGTGAACAAGTGTTTCGTCTCCGACCATACAATGGGCGACAAAAACACTGCTATCGATGAATATTTTACCCAAATTCTTCAACCTCCAATTGATAAAACTTATCAGCATCCAATTTGCCTTTATATTTGCCAATGCCTGAAAATTTCTTTGCCAATTCTATAATTCCCTCTCCTTTTATCTCCATCTTCACTTTTTTACCTTCTTTCAATTCCACTTTTTCTAGAGGTTTAAACACTCCTTTCTCATAAACAACTTCAATTGTTTTTTGCATTTTTGGTAACACTCCCTTCTCTATATTTTCATGGTTAAAGATATTATTTTTGTATATAAAACCTTTTGTTTTGAATTTAGATATTTGAATTTGCTTGTAATTTGATGCTTGAGATTTGTAATTTTTCCACCATTTATTGAGTAAATTCTTATATTGTATAATCTTCTATTTTAAAAGTTATCACATCTAAAGTAGTTCCTAACCCATGGAGTTTCGGGCACGTTACCCCCAATTTAACCGGATTTGTGAGAAAGAGCGTGAAACTGTGACAGGCGGTTAACAATCATTAGCAAAGAAATCGTTGAAACCACGATTCACGACTACGAATCGAAGTTAAGGGATTTTTATAGAACCTTTCTTGGCAGACCTGGGACTTTATGTAGGTACGAAAATCAAATAAAGCGTTCTAAGAACTTTTGTGGTGTGAATAAACAATCTTGTCCCATCCACTCAAAATCATTGATGTTGGAAGTTATAAGCGGGCATTCAAGAATTAGCTTTACCGCTAAACTACCAATCAGATAATCCCTTGCATATTCACTCGAATCCCTTCCCTAATCCTTCTTTAGTTTCTTTCACTGTCTCATCTACATCCTTAAAAATCGCAATTCCCTCTTTTATGACTTCTTTAGCCCTTCTAATTTTATAACCGTCATCCGTCTTTAGAAAGACAATTTTATCTCCTGCTTTTATACCTAGGTCCTCTCTTATTTGCTTGGGTATAGTAACCTGATATTTCTTTGTAACAGATACCATTACGTTCACCTCTTTGTAATGATATATTTAAAAGGTAATACCTATATTTTTTTATAGTGAATGCTCGCCCGCTCGCTCGCTTATTCACTCACCCAACACCAAAGTTCTTGGGCTGGAATTCCGGGTTGTTTAGAATCCTGATCATAAAAATATCTTCTTTTGTTAATTCTGCGGGCATTTTTTTTCTCCCTT
>QBUN01000146.1:0-1625 GCA_013180565.1 Candidatus Methanophaga sp. GoMg3.2
CCACCGGTAATCATCGCTTTGGTAGGCAGCTTACCATAGTGTTTGAGGCATGCCTGTTCAGCGCGCTTTAGCGTCTCCTCCGGACTGAGCAAGGTCCCGCCGCCATCGCGTGCCGGTCTGAAACAGCCGCGGCAGCGGAAGTCACAGCCGGTGAGCATGAACCAGATGCGGGGTTCTATATCAGAAAGCGTAAAATATTGTATGTTCCTTTTGCCCATTTTTTCTCTTAATTATTATGTTGGCTACTAATTAATATTAAAAGATTAGAAATCTCGTATTTGTGATGAAACTTATTATACCTTTTTTATGGTATGCGCACAAACAAGAAATAGGTGAAAAAAAAATATGGTAAAAATCACAGAAGAAGTGAAAGAGCTAGTAGGTAAATCAAAGGGTTTTGCTGTCGCTACTGCTACCAAAGAAGGAGAGCCAAATGTGGTGCCGCTTGCATTTGGGAAAGTCATATCAGAGACGGAAGTGCTACTGATGGATGTCTTTATGAAAAAGACGGAAGAGAATATAAAGACAAATCCCAGGGTGGCTATTTCTGTCTGGGATATGGAGACTTATACAGGGTATCAGTTTAAAGGTAGTGCTCGGATAGAAACTTCGGGAAGCGTCTTTGACGATGGCGTTAATATGGTGAAATCAATGATGCCCTCGCTTAACCCAAAAGCTGCGGTTGTCGTTACGGTGGACTCCATCTATGTGACTTCTCCGGGACCCGATTTGGGTAAAAAGGTAGAATAGAAGAAATTGTAGTGAAACAGTTATTAATATTAATAGAATACAAAAAATCGGTGACAAAATGCAAAGAAAGGTAGAAGAAAAGAAGACATTTATGCTTTTAGTGGTGGCGGGTATAGTGCTATTAACCGTAACGATAGGAACAGTGGCAGGGGCTGGATCTTCGAGTGGGGGCAGCGAGTGCCCTACTTGCAATTTTGAGCCTACTTATGACTTCTTGATGGGTGACGATGGAACCACCTGCTCTTCCTGTGGCGGTTCACGCCCATCGGATTTTTCGGTTCTCTTCTCTGATGATATTCCTATTCATCCTACAAATTGTGGCTATGAGAATCCAGGCCTCATTGTTTATATGGACGATCTTAGAAATAACAGTGATCCAAATGTTGTGATCGCGGATGTTCGCACTCCTGAGCAATATGCGGAGGGGCACATTCCGGGTGCAATAAATTTGGATTGGGCTAATTTCAGAAAGGGAAAAGGCGTTTTTATCGGAGTTGAAAATGCAACGAGGATTTTAGGTGAGCAGGGAATAAATGAGGAGAATGAAATAATCGTGTATTGCAGTAGTGCTACGGGCACGCAATGCCCGGCATCTTATTATGTCTTCTGGATGCTCGAATACATCGGGCATGAGCACGTTTCGGTCCTGGATGGTGGGTTCAATGCATGGAGCCCTGCGTATGGATACACGCAGAACGAGACGCCACGAGCTCCTACTACGTATACAGCAACTGTGGTGGACGAGAGGTTTGCCGATACAGAGTGGGTTCAAAATAATCTTAATAACTCGGCGGTTCAGATAGTGGATGCAAGAACGACAGAAGACTACAAGGCGGGTCATATCGAAGGTGCAATAAACATAAACTACGAAACTC
>QBUN01000146.1:1770-3277 GCA_013180565.1 Candidatus Methanophaga sp. GoMg3.2
GCCGATGATGGGTTATCAAGTGCGGAATTATGATGGGTCATGGAACGTATGGTGTGAAACACATCCGGGGCTAACGATACCGATTTCAAATGTGAGTGTAAATCCGAGTTCTGTATCTAAAGGTGGTACAGTAAAGATATATGCAGATGTAAAAATCAATTCTTCTGAAATGAAGGAAGAGTCAACGGGGACCGCGCTTATTCCAAGTGGACGTAATCTACCTTATATTTCCGGTGCAGGTTGCGCTTATTGTAGTGGTGTATCCGCTGTCCCGACATCCACTACATCCACCGGTACTTCTTTTGTCCGTGGATACATATATGATGGCAATGGAACCAATGTTAAGATTGTCATTATGCATGATGATAGCGATGATAGGCGATATGTGGGGGAATGGGAGACAGACTCCGCAGAAGAGGGAATTTACCACGTGGATATTGTGGCATCGGATGGTGTATTAAGGGCAAAGGAAAAGGATGCGGCAACGTTTGCAGTGGTGTCAGATACTGCGGGTCCGTAATATTAGAAAGAAAATGCGATTAATAATTCCACATCCGGGGCATTTTGAAGCGTTGAAGGAGATAATAGAGGTCAAAGAAGCGGAGGGCCTGAAGGAAGTAGACGAGGTTTTTATGGGCGGCTCTCCGGATGTGATGGGTAGTGGACGAGGAGTGCTACATGCACCGCTTATTGAAGAGATAAAGGAACAGACCGAATATGCGCATCAACATGGCATAAAGATGAATGTTGTGATGAACTCAACATGTACAGGCGGGCATCACCTGACGTTCGAGGGCTATAAGATGTTTGAGTGGTACTTTGGGGAACTGAACAAAGCGGGTGTTGATGCAGTTACGATGGCAGAGCCATACCTGGTGGAGCTACTTCGTGAATTCCCAATGAAGATAGTTGTATCTGTTTTATCCTATGTTGATGCGCCACAGCGAGCGAAATTCTTTGAAGACCTCGGCGCTGATGTGATAACCGTGGACACGAACATAAACCGGCACTTTGATCTGTTAGAGGGGATAGTAAAGGCGGTGAACTGTGACGTACGGATAATAGTGAATGAAGGCTGCCTATATAAATGCCCGTTTAGATACTCACATTACAATCTCGCCTCGCATCTTAGTAGTTTAAACCAGCCTCAGTCTCCGCTATTTGCACCCGACTATTATTTTGACAAGTGCATAGCTATCCGTCTGAGGAATCCGACACAGATGATAAAGTCCGGATGGATAAGACCAGAGGACGTAAAGGAATACGAAGCAATAGGTATTACGGACATCAAGCTTTCCGGTAGGACAAAGGCAGTGAATTGGATAATAAATTGTATGCGGGTATATTCCAAGAGGTCGTACAAGGGTAACCTGCTTGAACTCCTTGATTGTCCTCAGATGCTCAGGTACATGTTTTACATAGATAATGAGAAGCTGGATGGTGGTATAGAGCACTGGAAGAGCTGCAAGAAGATATGTAATGAATGTGGCTATTGTGATGCACTAAC
>QBUN01000145.1 GCA_013180565.1 Candidatus Methanophaga sp. GoMg3.2
TTTGGGATTGTAAATAAAGATGAAAGTAAAATCACGAAAGCTATTTTGAAATTATCCGAGTATAGGCAAATTGTGGATAACGAGAAGTTAGAATCTGATATTGCCGAACTTATCGAACTCTATGCCTATCGTCCACTTAAAGAACTCGAAATAGGAAGTCTTCTACATCGCATTGCAAGAGTGGTTGAAGAGCATCGTCTGGAAGGACCTCGAGATTTCTACCTGCTCGCAAAAGCACTGGTGACCATTGAAAGTGTGGGCAGAGAACTGGACCCCGAATTTAATGCTGTGAAACACGCCGAACCGTTCGCCGAAAAGTTAATCATGGAACGTATGAGCCCCCGAAAGTTAATCGAAGATTTCTATCTCTCCGCTCTCGAAACGCACTTGCTGATGCGTGACCTACCCTCGGAAGCACGAGATATATTAACACTGGTAAAACAAGGAGAGGCAAAGATTAAATTTGAGCATAAAGGTCTTGATCCGATGCTTAAAACCCTCGACCAGAATAACAATCGTTCAGTGTTTGCAATTGTTTTAGCTTCTCTTGTGATAGGTTCTGCCCTTATTGTTCTTTCTGGAGTTCCACCGAAATGGCACGAAATACCGGTTATTGGTATCATCGGTTTCCTTGGAGCAGGGCTAATAGGTTTTTGGCTGTTATTTTCGATTTTGCGGCATGGGAAGATTTAGAAATCAACAAATTGCAAATATTCAGAGTTCCCAATAATCCTGGCGGTGGCAATAATCTCAGTTGAGCTTTTCATTTCAACCCTATACTATGAACATATTTATACATATATATGAATTATTTATATCATATAAATAGTATAAAAAGTTTTTTGGAGGCAGCGATGGAGAGGCTAAAATGAACATAAAAGAATACTTCAAGATGCTGAGGGTCAAAGAATGGATAAAGTTCTATACTCTTATTCCGCTTATAGGGGCGATTTTAGCAGATGCTACGCCTTTTGTTCTTATTTTAGTCGGCACAATCTTCTTCTGTGTGATAGGCTATGGATTCATCATAAACAACTATTTCGACGTTGAAATAGACAAACGGAATACGAACAAAGTCAGGATGGGTAAAAATCCTCTTTCCGCGGGCAAAGTAACGAAAAAAGGAACTTTTGTGCTCATGACTGTGCTGTTCGTAATCCCTATCGCACTTTCCTATTTTTTAACCTTAACAGGTCTTTTGTTCACGCTGTTGAGTATTCTTTTCCTCACGCACTATTCAGTAAAATACATAAGGCTCAAAGAAAGGTTTATTATTGATATAATAACTCATGGTATGATGTTTGGCTTGTTTCCCTTTTTAGCAGGGTTTACGCTGGCCGGAGGTAATTTAAATATGCTTACACTGTTGATTGCGTCTCTGTTTATGATAATCGGTTGCGAAGCGTTACTCACGCATCAAATAAATGATTATGTTGAAGATTTTGGGAATTCTAGTACTACCGTTGTTAGAGTGGGTCTGAAGAGTGGTTGGGCTATGCTTGTCTTTTTTGTTCTGCTCTCCATTGCAAATTTAGAGCTAATTGCTCATTGTTCCGATATTGGGATGATGTTTTATGGCTGTGTGTTTGCATATTTAATCGTATATCCACTCTATACATGTAGGGGTGAAATCAAAGGTGTTATCAATAATTATTCCTGCGCTGAATGAGGAAGAGAAAATCGAAGATTGTCTCAAATCGCTGGAAGAGCAGGATTTGGATAGGAGCGAGTATGAGATAATCGTTGTGGATGGGGATTCTACGGATATGACGAGGGAGATAGCTCGCATCCATGCGGATAAGGTTATTCTCCAGAAAAGCGAAGGAATTGGTGGTGCGAGGAGAGATGGCGTGGTGGTATCAAAAGGCGACATCTTAGTATTTACCGATGCCGATACGATTCACGATAAGTGCTGGTTGAGAATAATATCAGAAAATTTAGAGGAATATGACGTGAGTACAGGGCCTATTCTGTTTTATGACGGCAATTACAAATCGAATCTTCTGAGATTATGGAGAAAGATATATATCTTGTTCCGCCTTTTCGATTTTTACTGGCTAATAGGCTCTAATATGGCGATTAGAAGAGAAGTGTATCAGCTAATAGGAGGTCACCGGAATATCTCGCTCTTAGAAGACTTCGATATATCAGTGAAGACGTTCAAAGAGGGTGACATTTTCAGCAAATACGATAAGAATCAACGTGTATATACCTCTGCAAGGCGGCTCAACAATCTGTTCACCTATTTTTTGATTTACGCATACGGTCTTTACAATTATCATCGGGCTAAGAATTTTGGTGGTTTACTCGATTATCCCGCTTTCGATAGGATGGATTTAAAGACGATTCTAAATATCGCAGACATGCAAAAAATAAATAATCTCTATTCTAATTTATGTTCCCGTATAGGGAAGAACAAGATTAAATAAGTTATAACCTGACATTATGTGTTTTATAGGCTACAGAGGTTGTCCAACAATTCAAAAACTGGCAAAAAAGAAAGGGTGGCATGGCTCTAAATCCAAAAAGAAGTGAATTTTTTGGTGTCAAAAACAATTGCGGGACAGCCTCTACATGGCAAAAACAAGAATAAGGCGAGGGTCGCGGGCGTATGTGTATGAGCGGGAGAACTACAGGGATCGTACAGGCAAAGTAAAACACCGTAACACCCGCTATTTAGGTATAGAAGTGACAATAAATGGAGAAAAGCAGATAATTCCTCCGAAAAAAAACAAAGGTTTGCCTGTCCTTTTCAGGACGTATGATGGAAATATAACAGATGTAAAGACGGTAGAACAACTTATTTTGTGAAGAGTGCATCAGAGATTATTTCTACGTATTTTGGTAAAGATGTCATTGAAAAGATCTTCGATTGCTTCAAAAACTGGTTAGATCTGCAGCCGGTAAGGCATTTTGAGGAAGGAAATATTGACGTTTATATTTTTATTTTCATCTGCTATCTTGCATATTTGGCTCTGGCACACTATAAGCATCATTTAGGCGTTACGGGCTGGGCAGGTGTTGAAGATAGTCTGGATGAACTGGGTAGAATAAAATAAAATAAAATATTGACACTGATTAACACTGATTAACACAGAAAAAAATTAAATCCGTGTAAATCTGCGTCCTAAATTAAATTTGTATGTAGAAGTTATACCGTATATACAACAATAAAGATAAAACCACTCATTTAAATCATTGATGCAGTCAGAACTATCGGCACACTACCACTTTCTGGCATTTTATTCTTAAATTTTATATGT
>QBUN01000144.1 GCA_013180565.1 Candidatus Methanophaga sp. GoMg3.2
CGTTCCGCACTCGGTACATAGCGTTTTATCCATAACGGCAACTTTCACGCCTTTACACTCCTCCTTCTCTATGATTTCCGGATGCACCAGCAGATGGAGGTCTGGTGCGTCAACGTCGCAATCTACAATGACTTTGTTCTCTGCAAGAGCAGCGAACGAGCCCACAAGGGTTGTCTTCCCCGTACCACCTTTTCCACTAATAACCGTTATTTGTCTCATTTGGATAGCTCTTTTATAACCACAAGATTCTCTTTAGTCAAGTCCTTATAAAGCCACTTTTCATTCATATCTTTCATTTTCTCTTCCACTCAATTAACCACAGATTACACAGATTTTCACAAGAAACCTTTTCATAGAAAGAAAAGATTTACCAAAAGAACTTTTTTTTCTTTTAGCACAGGCTAAATTTTCTTTTTTAAAAAAGAAAAAGTGTTGTGTAAATCTTATGTAATCTCGTGGTTGTATATAGTATCAATTATCCCTGCAAATTGCTCCTTCCACTCCGGCATCGCCTTCACAAAGGGCACGCCCTCGGAATAGTAACGTGCAATCCGCGAGTCATGCGGAATCTCAAGCAAAATCGGAATCCTTTCCTTCTCGCAGTACTCATACACTTTTCGATCCCCAATCCCTGCTTTATTTATAACCATGCCAAAAGGAATCTTAAGCACTCTGAGCACCTCAACCGCAAGCCTCAAATCGTAAAGCCCAAACGGGGTGGGCTCAGTCACAAGAATGCAGTAATCGCTTCCTTGCACGGCTGCAATCACCGGGCATGCCGTTCCCGGCGATACATCAATAATCACTGTCTTTTCCGAATCAATGTCCGCTTTTACCTGGTCGATCAGCGGTGTTGCCATTATCTCCCCGATATTCAACACCCCGTACACGAGGTCAATGTTTCCGTCACCGCTTTTTCCTGTTTTTATAACGCCAATCTCCCTCGGTTCCTCGCTGATCGCATCCTGCGGGCATACCAGGGAGCATAACCCACAACCGTGGCAAAGTTCCGGAAACACCATTACTTCTTTTTGCGGCACAACAACAAGAGCGTTGTATTCACACGCAGCAGCACACTTACCGCAGTAATCACACAAATCGTAATTGACCCTTGGCACCAGCGTATACGCCGGCTTTGTCTCCTCGATCACCGGATTAAGGAAGATATGTGAATTTGGCTCTTCTACATCGCAATCGAGTACTTGTACGTTCGAAAGCGACAGAGCGAGATTAACTGCTACTGTTGTCTTTCCCGTACCGCCTTTGCCGCTTGCTACCGCAATAATCATCTGTTCACCGTTTTGTTGCATTGCGCGTCCCATTAATGCCGGTGCATTTTGCACGCATTTGCATCACTAGCTTCGTTGAGTCTTCCTGCCTGAAAAGCGCTTATTGCTTCGCTCACCGTACCACTGGCGCCTACATACACCTCTATCCCCAACTGTTCAAACGCGCTTATTGCACGAGGGCCTAATCCGGAACAGAGCATTATCTCTGCACCCGCACCTGCTACGAGATCCGGTGTATTACCTACACCGCCAAAATGTTCACCCGTGTTCTGCACAATTTCCACCTTGTTACTCACCATATCAACAACAGTAAATGTTGGCGCTCTTCCAAAATGCTCACTTACAAGATCTTCCAATCCTCCATTTCCCAATGAGGGAATGCATAGTTTCATATGTTCACCTCCTCTCTTTTTTATTTTTATTCTTATTCTTATCCTTATCCTTATTCTTATCCTTACACTTATAATCTTCCAGAGCTGCTCTTAGCGTGTCCATTGCAAGTACAGAGCAATGAATGTTTTCTTCCGGTAAACCACCCAAAACAGATAAAACATCCTTGTCCTCTACCGTGAGTGCTTCTTCGATTGTCTTACCTTTCACCAGTTCTGTAACCACGCTTCCACATGCCATTGAAGCACCACAACCATCGGTTATGAATTTGCAATCTACGATTTTATTCTCTTCTACTTTAATATGCATCTGCAGTGTGTCTCCGCAGGGGCCTGTTACTCTGGCAGCACCACTGGGGGCTTCCAGTTCACCAACGTTTTTTGGGTTGTGTGCCTCCTCAAGTGTCTTCTCAGTGTATATTCCCCGTTCCTCTTCTAATATCTCCTCTTCTATCTTCTTGGTTAGTTCATCGAAATCGGAAGTCTCATTCTTTTCGGTTACTTTTTCCATGTTACCCGCATTTCATCACGCATTTTTTAACCTTTATTTACACACTTATAGCTCTTCGATACTTCTTTCCATCTCTTCAACTTTGGACCTTACAACGTTTAATTGCGTTTTTAGCCTCTCCAGTACTGGATCTCTCTGCAAAAGCAGAGATGAATGTGGGGCTATTTGGATGGCACCCTTTGGACAAGCCCGTACACAAGCAGTACAGCATACACACCTGTTAAAATCCACTACTGCTTTTTTATCAACAATTCCAATTGCACCAGTCCCGCAAACCCCGGTGCACTTTCCACACCCTACGCATAGTTCTTCGTTAACAAAAGCCTTCCAGGCTAATGATAGTATGGATTGCTGCATAGCACACTAAAAGAGAAAAAGGAGAAAGAAAGAACTATCTTCTCGCTTTTCCACACAGTTCGCATTTACCCATTTCCTTCTCCTCATGTTTCTAATTGCCCCTTTCCACTCTTTACTTTCTCAGTTCTTCCAGTCTCTTCTTTAGCTGCTCTAACTGGTCCCCAAGCATCTGTGCCTGCGATTCGAGCATAGAAATCTCCTGCTCTTTCGGCATTGCTGGCATGCCCATTGGTGCAACAGGTGCGCCTGCTGGTGCTTGCTGTTGTATCCAGGAAGCAAACTGCGGCATCTGTCCCGTTTGACTGAGATACTGTGCACCCGGTGGCATTCCGGTTGGACTCCTATCTGCCCAGCCTGGAGAGTATCCAAATCGCATCCAGCCTGGTAAACCAGTCAGATAATACATGTTTCTCCTTCTATTTCCTCCCATTTCTTTCTTATCACCTCCTATTTTTTTTTATGGTCTCGCCATTTTAGACCCGCATTTTGGGCAGGTCTGCTGATAGCATGGCACCCCCGTTTGATGCGACATTGTATAGCCACAATTCGGGCATCGGCATTCTCCTGCAGGGCCCAATCCGCTGCCACCCATTCTCCCTTGCCCTTGACCTCCTCGTCCTATTCCTTGACCTCCTCCTCCTCCTCTTCCCATGCCACTCATCTTATTTTACATCACCTCTTTTTAAGTTCTTCTATTCTCTTCTTCACTTCTT
>QBUN01000143.1 GCA_013180565.1 Candidatus Methanophaga sp. GoMg3.2
CATTGTGATTGATCACTTCCACTTCAACACCATAGGCATGATTTATGTTTTCGGGCGTGAGGACAGCAGAAGGCACACCAGCGGCATAAATATGGCCGCCATTCATCATTATTACCCGGTCTGTGTATCTTGCAGCAAGATTGAGGTCGTGGATAGCCATAATTGCCGAAATCCCTTTTTCTACCACGATACTTTTTATGATGTCCAGCACTTCCAGTTGATGTCTGATGTCGAGGTTCGAGGTAGGCTCATCGAGCAAAAGGACATCTGGCTCTTGTGCGAGTGCGCACGCGATAAAAATTTTCTGCTGTTGACCGCCACTAAGCGATTTAATGTCACTCATAGCGAGATCTTCGAGGTTAAGCAGTTTCAGAGTTTCTAAAACCTTTTCAATGTCTTCTTTGCTACTTCGCCAGCCGATATGGGGTCGTCTGCCCATGAGAACCGTATCGAAGACAGTGGCAGGGAATACCTGTGTAGTACTCTGAGGAATATACGCCATTTTTTTGGCGATATCTATCAGGTGCATCTTTTTTATATCCTGTCCATCAAGTAAAATACAGCCCTCTTGTGGGCTCAAGATTCTATCTATACATCGCAGCAGAGTGGATTTCCCTGATCCATTCGGACCCACCACACCTAACATCTCCGATTCGGCAAGCTCTATACAGACATCCTTGAGTATCGGCACACTTGTGTAGCTGAACTTCACATTTTTTACTTTTAGTTTCACCATTGTATTACCAATACTCCTTTCTTCTTCTTAGTATCAAGTAAAGGAACATGGGAACACCTAAGAAGGCAGTGACTAATCCTACCGGTATGAATGAGGGTGCTATAGGTGGTCTTGCAAGAATACTGGCGCTAAGCAAAACAACAGCACCGAAAAGCCCGGAAGCGGGAATTAAATACCTGTTATCTCCTCCGATAATCATGCGACACATGTGGGGGGCAACCAATCCTATGAATCCAATGGTTCCAGTGAAGCAAATAACGCCTGCTGTCATTAAGGATGCAAGCATGAAACAGACAACCCTTGTCCGATTAACGTTAACACCGAGGCTTTTTGCACGTTCATCTCCTGTACTCAGAGTGTTCAAATCCCATGATTTTAGCATGATTAGCGGAATACAGATGATAAGGACAATAAACATAACGAACAGCTTATCCCATGTTGCTCCTGCAAGACTTCCAAACATCCAGTATACAACCCCAACCACCGCCTTTTCCTCTCCAAAAAATTGTAAAACACCGGTCATTGCAGAGAACAAATACATCAATGCGATACCTGCTAGAATCATCGTCTCCGGTGACACGCCTTTGTAACGCGATATGCCATAGATGATAAAAGAAGAGCACAAAGCGAAAAGGAATGCGTTGGCTGCTATTATTATATTCTGTCCTGTGGCAAAGCCAGCACCTAAAATGATGGCAAGGGCAGCGCCAAATCCCGCCGCAGAAGCTATCCCTAAAGTGTAAGGACTAGCTAGTGGATTTCTTACCACCCCTTGCATTGTTGTACCTGCAATTCCAAGCCCTACGCCTGCTAAAATCGCCATCACAATTGGTGGTAATCGTAAGAACCAAATAATACTCTCCTCTTTTGTAAAATATGTAAGTGAAAAATCTTTAAAACTGTGAGAGAGGATAAAATCGAGATTCTGTACTATCTTTGGAATGCCATGCCAGACTATTGAATAGACCTCTATAACTGAGATCGGATAAGGGCCAAGCGTTGCCGCTATGCCTGCAATAATAATAATCAATATAAAGGTAAAGAGAATAAATAGGATCTTCCGTCCGACGAATTTTTTATATTCTGCTTTTATTTGCGCGCTCTTTTCGGTCCCATTTATTTTTGTACTTAGTTCGGGCATATATTATCTTTTCGCTCTTTTTCTTTCTTTGCTTATATGTATCGGGTATTGTCTTGATGCTATGATTGGCGTAATTAAGTTGCCAGAGGCGGGTACACAAGTACCTTTCCTTCGGGATACTCAACTCTCATGAAGTCTTTAAGGAACTCCTTATATACCTCTGTTGGGTCTATATCAAGTTCCGGATGGCAGATCTTCGCTAAGAGAACCTCACCATAGATGTGCTCCAATCCGTTTGTAATAGACCAAGGCACAGCATATATTTTGTTATTCTCGGTTGCAGTTATATCAGCCCAATTTTTCCCGACCAACATTTGTGCTCTGAGGTCCGCGGGCTCGGCTTCGTTATCCCAGCCGCCAAAAACACCTCCTCCCTTCAGTATGATTATATCAGGGTTCTCAGTCAAAACCCATTCAGCACTTACTTTAGGATATTTAGTGCTAAAGACCTCTGTAATGAGTTTACCTCCCGCCTTCTCACATAACGTGTAGTCGATTGCTCCGGGACCATAGCTTGCAATCTCCATAATCTTTCCTATTGAACCGTCGGTAAAGGTCATAAAGACCTTAGGCTTTTCTTTGCCCGCAATAAAGTCGTGAACACGTGTTTCATACTTGTCATGCCATTTGAGATACTTCTCTGTCGCCTCTTCTTTCTCCAGTAGTATTGCAAGCTTCTCAAGTTCGTCGAATATCTGTTCATATTCGTCTGTTACATAAAGATACAAGCCCACTACGGTTATGCCAAACGGATCAAGCTTCTCTGCCGCTAAATCAGCATTAATTGAACCCGTAGCGTAGGTTATTACTAAGTCTGGCTCCAAGGATACAATTTCTTCCCAGTCTACTTCTTTCCACGTTCCAACGCTTTTTTCCTGCGACATATCGGGGAAGTAATAAGGATGCCTTTTGATAGTTTCGCTAATTCCTACCACTTTATCTTCATAGCCCAAAATCCGTAACGCTCGAGCACCATCAGAACTAAGGACGACAATCTTCTTTACAGGCCTGTATCTCGTCACTGTTCTCTCAGCAGTATCAACAATCGTCCTCGGCACACCATCCCAGTATGCATAGACGTGCGCGGCATCCCGTAACTCATCCAGGCTGAGATCGCCCTCTCCCAGCATATAGTTAAGGATGTTACCCGCAAGTTCTTTCTCTGTTAAGTTGTCATTTCCATCATCATCTCCGGGTATCCCAGTTGCAATTGCAGGCATAACCGTCAGCAGCACCATAGATCCTATAAGCACCATTACCAATATATAAGATAATACGTTCCTCATTCTACACGACCTCCCTCTTCTTTATTCCTCAACAGAACTACAAAGAGACCCGCAATTACTAGCG